>VGKN01000018.1 GCA_016867055.1 Candidatus Omnitrophota bacterium | reverse complement strand
GAGCCCAAGCGAGAGAAAGAAGAAGAAACTGTTAATTCTCATAATGATCTTAACAATCTCGGTTTTGTATTTGAATTTCCTCATTAGGCCTAAACTTACAAAACTTATGGAATTGAATGCCAGAGAGACTAATCTAAAATTAAATATAGTGAATATGGAAAAAGAACTTAATATATTAGATGAATATAAGGAAAAGCTAAATTCTTTAAAGACCGAAAGCCAGGACCTTAAAAAAAGGTTGTCAGATTCAAAAGAACTCCCGAACCTTATATCTGAATTTTCTAAGATTGCGAGGGATTTGGATGTGAAGCTTATAAGTATAAAGCCCCTGACAAAGCCAAGCCAAATCCAAGAGGATAACAAGATGAAAAAGCCCTATGTGAGTCTACCTATTGAAATTGAGGCAACGAGTGGTTTTCATCAGATGGGCACCTTCATAAACGAACTTGAGAATTTGGATATATTCATAAAACTCATAGGGTTAGATATAGAGGAAAGCGAGGATTCGCCCTTTATGCATAAGGTAAAATTTACATTGAATACATTTGCTTCAAGTGAAATATCTCAATGAGATACCATATACTAATATTAGGTACTTTTTATATTTTAATACATATATTGATATTAAGGGCGGATTGCCAGACATCCAAATTTACCCTGCCAGAGAAGATTGATAATAAAGATGAAGCACATATTAAGAGTAATATTAAACCAAGGTCTGCAAGTCGCACTGAAAAAGGCGCTCCAACGAGATTTATCTACAATCCAAAAGACAAGAGGGATCCATTTGTTCCCTATATAACTAAAGATGGCAAGGTTCTATCAATGCCGGGCGTTTTAGGAGAGGTAGTAGTAGAGGGCATTGTATATGATCCGCAAGGGACATCTGTATGCGTGATAAATGGAAATGTTCTAAAAGAAGGTGAAACCTGTGAAAATTTTAAGATATTGAAAATTAAGGTGGACACAGTTATAGTTTCATGTCAAAATAAGGAATATGAGATTGAGCTTAGAAAGGAAACAAGCAATGAAAAGCAAAAAGAAGATAGTATTCAAGATAGCCTTGATACTGACAATTTTTAATTTTCAAATAAATTTTCTTAATCTCTGTTATTCCCAAGATACTCAGCCAATGGTGGAGGTGGATAAACAGTCAAGCCGTATTACAATGAACTTTAAGGATACCGAGATAAGGGTGGTATTGGAGGCGATTGCCACGAAGGTAGGCGTAAGCATAATCGCGGGCAAGGATGTAAAAGGAACTGTTAACTTCAGGGTGACCAATGTGCCTTGGGAAAAGGCACTGGATGAACTTTTAAAGGCATATGGCTATGCATATGTAAGGGATGGGGATATTGTCAGGGTAACAACCCTTGATGCCCTTAAAGCCGAGAATGTGACCACAGAGGTATTTGTGCTGAATTATGCAAATGCAGAGACTATAAGTAAATCCATTCAAGAGATGTTAAGTGAGCGCGGAAAGATAAATACGGACACAAGGTCAAATGTGCTGATAATAACCGATATCCCCACAAACATAGTCAAAATAAAAGAGGTAATTTCAAGGATTGATAGCAAGACCCCTCAGGTAATGATTGAGGCGAAGCTTATAGAAACCACCCTTTCTTCAACCGAGACCCTTGGAATTGACTGGGCAACAAGGATAACCGTGTCAGGTGCAAAGCGCCCTACCACACTTCCCTGGAATAGAGAAGCAAGAAGCAGTGACTTATATCCATTAGGTGACCCAGCAGCCACTGAGCCAGCATTTCCGCGTAATCCTGATACCCAGTTTCCATACACTTTGCCGACCAATTTTACGTTTGGCACATTGGATTTTTCTAGCGCCCAGGCAGTATTTGAGGTCTTGAAAACCACAGGGGATTCAAAAATTATCTCCAATCCCAGGGTTGTTGCGTTAAATGGAAAAGAGGCAAAGATTGTGATAGGCCAGGTGCTTTATATTCCTACGTATGAGAGAAACTCAAATACAGGGCAGATGGAGATAACAGGCTATACCGAAAAGGAGATAGGCATAAAACTTACTGTAACACCCACTATAAACGAACAGGGCTATATAGTTGCAACCCTGCATCCGGAGGTGAGCGAACTCTTAGGATGGGAGCAGTTAACTGCCGACATACGCGTTCCCTCAATCTCAACACGGGATGCAACCACTGAGGTGATGATAAGGGATGGCTATACAATAGCGATAGGGGGACTCATAAGAGAGAATGTCAGCGATTCAAGAACAGGCATACCTATTCTCAAGGATCTTCCTGTTCTTGGTTTTTTCTTTGGCAAGAAAACGAAATCTGTTACGAAGACCGATTTGTTAGTTTTTATTACACCAAGGATAGTAAAAGAGGGTGTTCAGACAAGTGAATTGTCAAGTGAATACGTAGAAAACAAACCCATAAAGGCGTTAAGATACGATAGGGAGATAGAGCCTAAAAAAGAAACTAAGACAAAACCTAAGAGTTAACCGGATAGCGCTTTGGGACCACAGAGATTAATTATAAAATAAAATTGCTCTGTGGTTTTGTGTTTTTATTAAATGAGAGAGAAGAAACAGTATATAATTAAGATAGAATTTACTAAGTATTCATGGATGAGGTTTATATCCCATTTGGACCTCTTAAGATTATTTCAGAGGGCTTTGAGGCGTACAGCTATAGCACTTAAGTTCTCAGGTGGCTTTAGTCCACACCCCTTAATCTACTTTGAGCGCGCCTTAAAATTAGGAGTTGAATCTGAGGGCGAATTCGTCAGTATCGTTGTAAGTGAGGATATACCCCTAGATGAATTTAAAAAAAGGCTAAATGCCGAGCTTCCTGAGGGAATAAAAATAAAGGACCTAACTAAGAGAAGGGACGGTTTAACAGAGCCCAATACTTGATGATGAAACGAGAGATTTTGATAAATGTAGAGTTTCAAGAGACCAGAGTCGCCATATTGAATAAGGGGGTTCTGGAAGAATTTTATATAGAGCGGGCAGATGAGACCAGACTGGTGGGTAATATTTATAAGGGAAGGATAAAGACCATATTGCTTGGTATAGCAGGAGCATTTGTTGATATAGGCATAAATAAAAATGGATTTTTACTTACCTCTGAGAAGATAAGCCCTCTGGTCTTAGAAGATGAGCCTCATGTGTTAGAGACTGAAATATTTATACCGAGTAAAAAACCACAGATTAAGACCAAGGTCGTTGACTCCTTAAAACCAGGGCAAGAACTGACTGTGCAGGTAGTGAAGGAACCGTATGGGATAAAAGGACCAAGGCTCACGACAAATATAACCCTGCCGGGTAGATACCTTGTTCTTATGCCACGCCAGATGCATTTTGGGATATCAAGAAGAATAGAGAACGAACAAGAGAGAACAAGGCTTAAGAAGGTATTGGAATCGCTGAGCATACCTACTGGTATGGGTCTTATCGTGAGAACTGCTGGAAGTGGTAAGGAGCGCAAGGAATTCCAGAGGGACTTAAACTATCTTTTAAATCTTTGGAAGAGGATAAATAGACTCGCAGGTTTTAAAAGTGCACCATTTTTGCTTCATCAGGAGTATGATATTATATTGAGAAACATAAGGGATACTTTTACTGAGGATGTTGATAAGCTTTTTATAGATTCCAAAGAGCAGTTTAAAAGGATCTTGCATTTTGTAAACATATTATGCCCACATCTTAAGAGAAATATCTCTTACTACACAGGCGATGAAGACCTTTTTGAGAAGTTTAATATTGATACCGAGATAGAAAAACTGTATCGGACAAGGGTGGGCTTACGTTCGGGTGGTTATATAGTGATTGAACAGACAGAGGGTCTTGTGGCGATAGATGTCAATTCCGGGAAGTTTGTTGGTAAAAAAAGTCTTGAAGACACTGTCTTTAACGTAAATATGGAAGCCGCAAATGAAATAGCCAGACAGATAAAACTTAGGGATTTAGGAGGAATCATAATTATAGATTTTATAGATATGGAGAAAGAATCTCATAGAAATAGGGTGTATCAGACTTTTCTTGAGGCATTGAAATTAGATAAAGCGCGTTCAAATGTTTTGCCTGTTTCAGAAATTGGACTAATCCAGATGACTCGCCAGAGGACAAGAAGGTCTATAGAAAGCAAGATGTATGATAGTTGTTCATACTGCAAGGGGAGAGGTTCTATAAAGAGTGCGCTGACTATGTCAATCTTAGCTATAAGAAATCTGAAGAAAATGCTGAAGGATTTGCACAGGAGATCAAATGTTTCTATTTATGTACACCCCGATGTAGCGTGGAAATTGTTGAACGAGCAACGCTCCGCCATATCCTATTTGGAAGACAGATACAAATCCAAGATTATCATAAATGAAGACCCCAAAAAACACATTGAGGATATAGAGATTAAGGTCGCTTGACATTAAATCAGGCATATGCTATGTTAATTCAAATTTTTGCTAAAATCAGGAGGCTTGTATGTATGCAGTTATAGAAACAGGCGGAAGGCAGTACAGGATAAAAGAAAACGATTTAATAGATGTAGAACTTCTCAAATCCCAAAGCCAAGGCGAGATAAAGTTTAGTAATGTACTTCTTATCTCAAATGGAGATAAGATCATAGTTGGCAGGCCCTTTGTTAAAGACGCTTATGTAATCTGTAAAAAGATTGGCGAGATAAAATCTAAGAAAAAAATAATATTCAAATTCAGAAGGAGAAAGGCGTCAAAGAAAAAAACCGGGCATAGGCAACGCCTGCTTAGGCTGAAGGTAGAAAAGATAGTAGTAAAGTAGAAAGTTATAAGTGATAAGTTATAAACAGAGAAATTCAGGTTGAGGCTGAGGCTAAGGTTGAGAGAATAAATACTTAACCTTAACCTAAGCCTTTTTGTCAAAGTTTAAAGAGGAGTGGAAAACAGATGGCACATAAAAAAGGACTGGGTAGTTCAAGGAATGGTAGGGATTCTAATCCAAAATATCTTGGTGTAAAACATTACGGTGGAGAATTTGTATCAGCGGGGAGTATACTCATAAGACAGAAGGGCACAAGGTTTAAACCTGGACTAAATGTGGGGATAGGAAGGGATAACACCTTATTTGCCCTTATAGATGGCATGGTTAATTTCAATAAACCAAGGTATATAAGTGTAATTCCTTGTCAAGAATCCACAGTATCATCTTAATGTTTATCCTGCACCTTTTTAGGATATCTCGCAGTTTATTGTTAGATTATAATAGAAAGATTTTTTTTCAAAAGATTTAGTCTTATGAAGAAAGGTACGGGATTTGTTGATATAGCTAATATCTATGTTAAGGCGGGAGACGGGGGAGATGGCTGTCAGAGTTTCTATCGGGATAGATATACAAGATATCCTAAACCTGATGGTGGACATGGTGGAGATGGCGGGAATGCTATAATAAAATCAACCAAGGATTTAGTAACCCTATTGGATTTTAAATACAAACGGCATTTTAAGGCAGAAGATGGTAGAAATGGCTCTGGAAAGAATAAGCGGGGGGTTAGCGGAAGAAACTGCGTTATATATGTTCCGGTGGGATGCCTCATAAGAGATTCTAAGACAAATCTTTTAATAAGGGATATTACTAAAACAGATGAAGAGGTTTTAATTGCGAGGGGAGGAAGGGGTGGAAGGGGAAATAGCGTCACAAAGATTGCTGAGAGAGGCAATACAGGTGAAGAAAGGGAGATACTCCTTGAGCTTAAGCTTTTAGCCGATATAGGAATAATAGGTTACCCAAATGTAGGCAAGTCTTCCCTTATAAATTGTATCTCAAATGCAAAATCCAAAGTCGCAAGTTACCCATTTACTACCAAAAGCCCTGCGCTTGGAGTTGTTAGGTTTTATGATGAAGGTGAGTTTACCCATTCGCCAGAAAGCCACGCCTGTAAAGGCGTGGATGAATGGTACCTGGCTCAGGGTTTCGCTTTTCGGAACCCTGTAAAAAAAGAGGCCACGGCTGTCCCTCGTTCAGCTCGGGATGGTGAGCGAAGTCGAACCATAAAGCCGTGGAGCTTCACAGTTGCGGATATACCCGGACTCATAGAGAATTCACATTCTGGGAAGGGATTGGGCCATGAATTTCTGAGGCATATAGAAAGAACCAGCCTTCTCGTTCATATGATAGATATGTCAATTTTTAGTGGAAGAGACCCTGTGTCGGATTTTTATTCCTTGAACAAGGAACTTGCACTTTATGATAAATCCTTAATTGAAAAACCCCAGATTTTGGTTGCAAATAAAATGGACCTGAACGGCTCAGAAGAAAATCTTAAAAGGTTTAAAAAGAAGGTGAAGAAAAATATCTTTCCTATATCCTGCGAGACTAAGGAAGGTCTGAATAACTTATTAAAGGCAATTTTTGTTAATTTGGAAAGGAAAAAATACGATTGAGGAATAATTTATTAAAGGATATAAAAAGACTTGTAGTAAAAATAGGAACAAGTGTTATCGCTGAAAAAAATAAGCTGAACTCCGCAGTATTTAAAAGATTAACAAACCAAATATCAAGATTGTTAAAGGAAAACTATGAGGTTATAATTGTAAGTTCTGGTGCAATATGTGCTGGTATGAGCGTATTAGGCCTGAAAAATAGACCGCAGGATTTACCCTTGCTTCAGGCAACGGCATCAGTTGGACAGAACATACTTATGAGAATGTGGGAGGAGTCATTTGCGAAAGAAGGTTTTAAGGTATCTCAGGTATTACTTACCAGAGAGGATCTTATGGATAGAAAAAGATACTTAAATGCAAGAAACACATTGAATACACTTTTAAGGTATTTTATAATTCCTGTTGTAAATGAAAATGACACTGTTTCTGTGGATGAGATAAAGTTTGGGGATAATGACTATTTATCGAGTCTTGTGGCTAATCTTGTAGATGCAGATTTACTCATAATATTATCTGATGTGGATGGTTTATACGAGAAAGAACTAACCTCTAAAGGCTCGCATAGAGTAGTTAGAGAGGTAAAGGGAATTACACCCTATATCGAGTCTCTTGCATGTGGCACGAGCAAAGAGATATGTGTTGGTGGAATGTCATCAAAGATAGAGGCAGCGAAGATTTCAACCAATTCTGGCATACCTATGATATTAGGCAATGGTAGGATAGATGATGTGTTAATAAATATTCTAAAAAAAGGAGATGTTGGAACAGTCTTTTTACCAAAAGAGAGATTGGTGTCAAGAAAGCGTTGGATTGCATATAGTTCAAGACCCTCCGGAGAGATAATGGTTGATGAGGGTGCGAAGATAGCATTGAGGGATAGGAAAAAGAGTTTACTCTCAAGCGGGATATTAGATTGCGCAGGAAATTTCAAGATAGGAGATATAGTTGTGATTGCCGATACAAAAGGCAATGAGTTTGCAAGGGGCCTTACCAATTATTCCTCTGAAGAGATAAAGAGGATTAAGGGATTAAGGTCAGATTTGATAAAACAGGAGTTGGGTTACAAATATTATGACGAGATAATCCATAGAGATAACTTAGTGATAATTTAAATTTTAAAGAGAGGTAAATATGTCCGCGTATAGCGAGGCAATAGAAATATGCAAACTTGCCAAAGGGGCAAGGGAAAAATTATGCGGTATCGCTGCGTCTAAAAAAGATGAGGCTCTGTTGCTTATGGCAGATGCCATTCTAAAATCCCAAGATTATATTTTAAAAGAAAACAAAAAGGATATAGATGAAGCAAAATCAAAAAGACTTTCAAAGGCGCTGATTGATAGACTCGCACTTGATAGGTCACGTATCCTATCAATGAGCGAGGGTTTAAGAAAGATAGCAGCCTTGGATAGTCCCGCAGGTGAGATATTTGAAATGCGACAGAGACCAAACGGGCTTAGGGTTGGTAAGATTAGGGTGCCAATAGGTGTTATATTGATAATCTATGAATCAAGGCCAAATGTCACCAGCGACTGTATTGGACTCTGCCTTAAATCCTCCAATGTGCTTATATTAAGAGGAGGAAGCGAGGCGTTTAATTCAAATATTGCAATATTTAAGACATTGAAAGGTGTTTTAGAAAAAATGGGTTTTCCTTGTGGAACCCTAAATATGATTATGACCAAGAATAGAGAGGTTATTGGAAGTCTGCTTTCTATGAACGATTATATTGACCTATGCATACCAAGGGGCGGAGAATCCCTGATTAAAGAAGTCATAGAAAAATCAAAGATACCTGTCATTAAACATTATAAAGGCGTATGTCATACATATGTGGATAAACACGCCTCCTTAGATATGGCTCTTAAGATATGCTATAACGCAAAGGTCCAAAGACCTGGTGTATGCAATGCGATGGAGACCCTATTAGTCCATAAGGAGATTGCCAGAAAATTCCTTCCACAGATGGCAGACCTTTATAAGAAGGCAGATGTAGAATTAAGGGGATGTAATAAAACCAGAGCCATATTGAAGGCAGTAAAGGTAGCGACTGAGGAGGACTGGTATACAGAGTATTTAGACCTGATATTGTCCATAAGGGTGGTGGATAGTCTTGAGGAGGCGATAGCGCATATTTCTAAGTATGGCTCAAGTCATTCTGATGCAATTGTCACCAATGATTATGAGAGTGCAATGGAATTCTTAAGTAAGGTAGATTCTGCCTGTGTCTATGTAAATGCCTCTACCCGTTTTACCGATGGCGAACAATTCGGCATGGGTGCAGAGATAGGTATAAGCACAGAAAAACTTCATGCAAGAGGACCGATGGGGCTTAAAGAACTTACAACATATAAGTATATAATATTTGGAGAAGGACAGATAAGGGTTTAATAAAAAAGTAGAATTCACTAAATCGTTATAGAGTTACTTGAGTTCATAGGGTTATTGAGTTAAAACCCAAGTAACTCAAGAACGCAAATAACTATAATGCGTATAGGAGTACTTGGAGGCACCTTTAATCCCATCCATATAGGACACCTGATACTTGCTGAGGAGGCCTTTAGCAAGTTGTCTTTAGATAAGGTGATATTTGTCCCCGCTTTTATCCCACCTCATAAGATTGAGGAGGAGCTGGTAAGCGCAGACCACCGATACAGGATGATAGAAATAGCCATTAAGGACAATCCAAATTTTGAGATTTCTAATATAGAACTTAGACGCAGTGGGAGATCCTATTCCGTTGATACCTTAAGACAATTTAAGAAACTCTATGGAAAGTTCACAAAACTTTTTTTTATAACCGGCTCAGATTCCTTAGGTGAGCTTTTTTCCTGGAAGGATATAAATGATATATTCAAACTTTCCCAGTTTGTTGTGGCAAATAGGCCGGGCTATCCTTTTAAAGAATTACCAAAGGAGGCAGAACTTGTTCTTATAACGCCCATTGAGGTTTCTTCCTCTCAGATACGAAAACGTATACGTGAAGGTCTCTCAATAAGGTATCTTGTTCCGGATGCTGTAAGGAATTATATTAATAAAAAGGGATTATACAGATAGATGCCTGTCCAGACAAATAACATTAATGTTTTTGCCCTCTTTTTGCCAGAGATAAAAGAATTTTTGAAAGAAAAAAAATTCCAGGAACTGAAAGAACTTCTTAAAAAAATCCACTCAATGGACCTTTCAGAGGGTTTTAAGAACCTTACATCTCAAGAGCAGGTTTTAGTCTTTAAACTACTCAGCACAAAAAAGGCTATTGAGGTATTTGAAAACCTTAAGATTGATGAACAGTCCTTTCTCCTAAATAATCTTGGAAACAAGGAGGTTTCTCAGATTTTGAACGAAATGGCGGCGGATGAAAGGGCAAGGTTATTCAAAGACTTGCCTGAAAGGGTGATAAAGAAATTCTTCGGCTTAATGAAGAAGGAAGAGGTGGATGATGTAAAGAAACTGATGAGTTTTAAAGAAGGTACGGCAGGCAGTTTAATGACTACAGATTTTGTTGAGTTAAAAAAAGAGATGAGTGCAAGGCGGGCAATCTTAAAAATCCAGGAACACCAGCGCGCAGGTCAGATAAGAAACATATATTCAGCATATGTGACGGACGATGAGCATAAGCTTCTAGGAGGGATTGGCTTACAGATGCTCTTGTCTGCTCCTCCAGATATGCTCATAAGGGACATAATGGGTTCTGTAGAATTAATAAAGGTAAATGTAGACTTGGATGACGAGGAGGTAGCAAAACTTTTTACCAAGTATGATTTATCCGACCTTCCTGTGATAAATGGAGATAACAGGCTTGTGGGTATAATTACAGTGGATGATATTGTAGATTTAATCCATAAGGAGGCTACGAAGGATATATACGAGATAGGAAAGATGTCGGTTAGAAAGGGCGAAGAGATTAGTTATGCTGCGTCAAATGTAGTTAGCCTTGTAAAGCGCCGGGCTGGTTGGCTTATTTTTCTCCTCATCTTTGACTTTCTTACTGGAACTGTGCTTAAGACATTTGAACATGCCTTAGGAAGCGTGGTTGCATTGGCATTTTTTATACCAATGTTACTTGATACAGGCGGAAATGCAGGGGCGCAGACCTCCATCACTATTATAAGGGGGTTTGCTACAGGAGATGTAACATTTAAAAACATATGGCGCGTTGTTAAGATGGAATTTTTTGCTGCCTTATTTATGGGGTTCATAGTAGGGTTTGTGGCGTTATTGAGAGCATTCTTTTTACAACATGACCTTTTACTTGCTTTAGTTGTAGGTCTTACGATGGGTTTAATTGTTCTTTTAGCTATAGCCACAGGCATATTTTTACCGGTAATATCAAAAAGAGTTGGTTTAGACCCCGCGGTACTTGCTGGTCCGATAACCACGAGCATAGTAGATGTTATAGGTTTAATTATATATTTTAAAGTGGCGCAGTTTATTCTGCCTATGCTGAAAGGGCATATCTAATCCTTATGCAACTTAACCTTATCCCTATTTTTATAATACTCTTAATTTTACTTTCGGTTATCTCTGCCTTTTTATCCAGTGCTGAGAGCGCGCTTATAGCCATCTCAAAGATTCGCTTAAGACATCTTGTTGAAAAAAAGGTTAGATTTGCTAAGCTTGCGTTTGATTTAATTGCGAATCTTGATAGGCTTATCGCAACAATCCTTGTGAGCAATAATTTTGTAAATATAGCAATCTCTGCGATTGGCACATCTATATTTGTTTTTCTATTTGGCAACCATTTTATAATAATTGGCTTATCAACGCTTATAATTACCATTTTTATACTCATATTTTGCGAGATAACACCCAAGATATTTGCCTTACAGAGGGCAGAAAAGGTGAGTTTATTTTCTGCAGGACCTATGTATTTTTTAATAAGTATCCTTAGCCCGATAGTAAAATTTTTTACAATATTTAGTAATTTCCTAATAAGTCTATTTGGTATAGAAAAGACAAAACGCTCTCCTCTTATAACGGAGGAGGAATTAAAACTTATGATAGAAATTGGAAAGGAAGAGGGTGTTATTTTAGATGAGGAAAGGAAGATGCTACATCGTATATTTGAGTTTGGTGATACAATTGCTTCTGAGGTAATGGTGCCAAGAAAAGACATAGTTGCTGTAAGCGTGGATGCAACTGCGGATGAGCTCTTAAATTTGTTTGTTGAAGAAGGTCATTCTCGGGTGCCCGTTTATAAGGAGAATATAGATAATATCATTGGTATAGTCTACGCGAGAGACCTTTTACATATATGGTTGAATAAGCAGCTTATAATAATACCAGACCTTATACATCCTGCCTTTTTTGTAAATCAGTCTAAAAAGGTAAATGACCTGCTTAGGGATTTTAAGCAAAAACGGATACACATGGCAATAGTAGTTGACAATACCAACCATACGCTGGGACTTGTTACACTGGAGGACCTAACAGAAGAGATAATCGGCGAGATAGAGGATGAACAAAGTTTAAAGATGCAGAATAATCTCCTTTAGAGGGATATGTTCTATAATGATTTATACCTGATTCTCTTCTAAACCCTTGACAAGGGAGCTCAATGTGTTAAAATTTAAATGAAGACACAACTTATGGAATATCTACCTGACAGTAGTTAGGTTTACCTTGCCGTCAGATAGGTAATGACATAAGTTGAATGTCTGAATTTACCCCCACTGATTCGTTTTGCATTCGCAAAAGCGAATCAAAACGGTGGGGATAACTCATCCCCATGTTTTCTTGCGAAAGTAAGAAGAGGGACTCATAGGAGGTATAATAAATGGATGCATATTGCGTGAAGTGTAAATCTAAGAAAGAGATGAAAGAGGCAGTGAAAGTTACCATGAAGAATGGAAGAACTGCTATGAAAGGAAAGTGCCCTGATTGTGGCACAGGATTATATAGAATACTTAATAAATCTTAGGAAGTGATGCCTTATAGAGGGCACAGAATAAGAAAAGATATCACTCCTGAGAAAAAAGAGAATGTTCTTTTAATTGCTAAACTTGCCCAGAGTAAAAAGGCACAAGATTTAGTTATTCTGGATATGAGGGGGCTTGTAGGTTATACAGATTACTTCGTAATCTGTTCTGCAAGTTCAACAAGGACTGCCAAGACAATAGCAGATACAATCCTTGATTTTATAGCTAAATCCAAACTGAAACAATGGCATATTGAGGGCTATAAAGAAGGGGATTGGATATTAATAGACCTTGGAGGTATTATAGTGCATATCTTTCAGGTTAAAAAAAGAG
>VGKN01000017.1 GCA_016867055.1 Candidatus Omnitrophota bacterium | reverse complement strand
AAAGAAGAGGTCCTGCATCCCGAGGGCTCAATAAATCCCCAAAGGGATATTTTATTGTTTGAGAAGTTGTTAATAGAAGAAGATTTAACCTTGATAGTAGAAAGAATACAAAGAATAGAAAGTGAACTAAAAAAGGGAAAGAAGGATAACCAAAAGGAGTTTGAACTTTTAAACAGACTGAAAGAGACATTAGAAAGCAAAAAGGCGCTTAGGAGTGTAGAGTTAACCATAGATGAAGAAAGGCTTATACGTGGATTCAAACTTCTTTCTCTAAAGCCGATTACCCGAGTAGTAAATTTAGGGGAAGAGAAAAAACAAGCGGATATTGAGAAACTTAAAAATGAGTTAAATCAGGAAGGTTTTTCTGTCATTGAATTTTATGGAAGGCTTGAGTTTGAAATTGAGGAACTTGAGGATGAGAAATTAAAAGAGGATTTTTTAAAGGATTTAGGTATAGAGTTATGCGGAGTAGAAGTTTTCATAAAAAAAGTTTATGATAACATAGGCCTTATAACCTTTTTTACTATAGGAGAAGACCAGGTGCGTGGCTGGTCTATTTTAAAGGGCATAAAGGCGCCACAGGCAGCAGGTAAGATTCACTCTGATATGGAAAGGGGTTTTATAAGGACAGAGGTCATAGACTATACTAAATTTAAAGACGCACCCTCCTTTCACTCAGCAAAGCAAAAGGGTATTTTAAGGCAGGAAGACAAGGATTACATCGTAAAAGATGGTGATATAATAAATTTTAAGTTTAGTATATAGCGAGCCTTTATGCTTGCTATATGCATCCTCTTTCTTCGGGGTTTTCTCGCCGCCGATACAAGCAACGCAATTCTCTCCGCTCGCTAGTGGTGCTCGTCACATTCGGCTCGGTTTTTCCTATAAGCACCCCCAACCCCTTAGTCCCTTCCTTAAGAGGTATAGGAAGGACTATCCTTGTAGGATTAAAGGGGCTTGCATAAATGTATTTTTACGGAAAAACCTCGCCTCATAAGAGTGTGGCTTACACTCCTTATGCTCGCTCCAAGAATTGGTTGCTTGGGTTTATTCGGCTTTTAAGAGCATCTCAAAAAACCCACTCGCAGGGAATCCTTCACTTGCAATGCATAGAAAGAAATTTGGTTGCATATCACTTTGTTTAAGAGTAAAATATAAAATATAAAGTATAGATTAAGATAATTGAAACATAGAGCAGCTGTTAGAGAACTACGTTTTCTAACGGGGTTTACTTTAAGAGAAGGGGGATGGGCGAGATGAAGATAAAGGGAATAATTCTCATAGTTCTTGGCATTCTCGGTGTAATATTTGTCTGCACCATTGATATAATTATGGGTAAGCCGGTAAATGATATATCGGGCCCAAAGTCCATAGCAGGTCTAATAGTCAGCGGGCTGTTTGTAATAATAGGAATTTTTTTTATATTAAAGGGTCTGAAGAAAAAATAAAGCGAGGAATGAACCCCACACCTTTTAAGTATTCATTACGATTTTATTAATGAGATCTGAGTTAAAAAATGAAATGAATCAAGAAACTATTTGAATAGAAGAGAAGGTGTGGGGTGAATAAAAACAGATAATAATTGCATGGGTAACTGTGATATTTATATATCTTTTAGCAGTTCTTAGGATAGCCACGTTGGATTTATGGGTTTCACCAAAACTCAAAACATGACCAGTTTTTCCTACTAGCCATAATCATTGTTATAATTGGCGGGTTGGGAATTTCATGGTTTAAGGGATAGGAAAAAGAAATAAGAAACGAAAACAGAACCATCGCCTGTTTCTACTTTATACTGCCAAGGTAAAGTCAATACTTTTATGCGATAGCAACACAGCGCTCCTCCATAGCAGGTATCCTTTCCGGTAGGTTATCCGGCATTCTTTCAATGTCTTTAAAGAACAGCCAACGCTTGTCCTGCCACCTTTCGTTGAGGAACTTACACATAATATAGAATATCTTCTCGCAGCTAGATATATTGGGAAGATGGTTATCCATTATGTTAGTCCTGCGCCTGAATTCCTTAAAAGCCCTTTCAATAGGGTTTGTGGTTCTTAGCTTTCTCCTATGTGATTCGTCAAAGTGGAATATTGTTAAGAGTTCATCCAAGTCTTTCTGTATGCATTGGACAGCCTTGGGATAAGACTTATTCCACTTTTCTTTCCATATTTGGAAACGCTTATTGGCTTGTCTTAGACTGTCGGCTTTATAAATACCACGAGCTTGCTCTATACATTCTTCCTCATCAGTTTTCTTAAGATATTTGCTTACATTCTCAAGCTTATGGCGCCAGCAACGCTGCCTTAGGGCTCTCTGCCATATACCATCAAGTGCCCCAGATAAACCAACTGAGCCGTCTACAATGATGAGCCTTAGCTTTTCTCCTTTAAGCCCTCTTTCATAGAGATTAAACAAAAACCCCATCCAGTTATTGTAGGATTCACTTCTTACTGCTACAAAGTCTATGATTTCTTTTATCCCTTTTGTATCCACACCATAAGCTATTAAGAGTATATACCTTTTACCCTTTCCATCGTTACCATGTATGGTTATGGCGATACCATCAAGATAGAGATATACATATTTGTCTTCTATAGGTCTTTTATGGAAAGTTTCTATCTGGGGGATTATCCTTGCTGTTATATTACTCACGCTTGAGGGGCTTATTCCGTACTTGCCAAGGATTTCTCTTAAGGCTCTTTCCATCTTACGCGTAGATATACCCAGTAAATAGAGATCTTGGATAAGATTTAGTATGGATTCTTCATTCTTCGTGTATTTGGGAAGGACCTTGCTTTCATAGAGCTGTCTCCTCAGGCGTGGGCGCTCTATGGTTAGCTTACCGTCTGTGGTATTTATAGTTATAGGCTTAAAGCCAGATTTATGTATCTTTTCTTCCCTGAGCAGATTTATTATCTCTAATTGCTCCTCTTGTTCTGCTTGCAATAACAGCTCAAGCATCTTCTTAAAGCTATTTTGTCTGTAACCCCTTAAAACACCCCAAACATTCCTTTCGGCTTCTCTTAACATAAAGGATAAATCTTGTTTACTTGCCTCAAATTCTAAGATATCATATTTACCAGCTCTCATATTAGCACTTCTCCTTTCTTTATAATGGTTAATAGATTTTTGTTAAAACCAGATAACCATTATAGGAGAAGTGCTTCTTATTTCAAGTTAGTTTCGCATAAAAGATTATACGTTACCTACTGCCAAGTTTTAGTTGACAAGTTAAACTACATAGGTTATATTCTCCACAGATAAAATTGGGGGGTAAAATGCCTAATAAGATTAAAATTAAACTACCGGATGGAAGAGAAGTAGATGCAACGCCAATAGAAATTAACCAAGCAAGTGAACAATGGAGTCATTATTTACTTGATGATGGCTCTACTTTAAAGGTAAAATTAGTTGTTACCAAAGTTTCACGTATTGATAATGTATATGATGTCGAAGGTAACCCTGTCTATTTTTTTCAATCCACAAATGTAACATCAGTAAACTCGCCAGAAAATCTTAAAAGGAAGATTTGATATGGCATTAGAAGTCAAAATTTATACAGATGGACATAGATTAAGAAGATTTTTTTCAAATAATTTTAGAGAAACTGATACGAAATCAGTCCCACAAGAGTATGAAATAATGCTTGAAAGTCTTTATCCCCCTGATTCTTCAGAGATAACCTTAACTTTGATATCAACCAATGATATTTATAATAAAATTACCGAAATATTATCTAAAAGCGAAGTAGTTGATAAAATTTTTATTATTAGGGAAGAAAACACGTTTTGTATTTGGACATCTCTTTATAAGTATGATAAAAATTCAAGATATGCACTTTATAGTAAAGAACTAGAAGTAATTAAATATTTTTCTAAAATAGAATTTCATTTTAATTTTCATTTAGCAGAACCTGATGACATTGAGGAATTGCTCGCTTCAGGAGCTAAAAGAATTTATCCCAAGAGTTAAAAATAGATTATGCCAAATAGAAACTCGCATATAGAAAAAGCTCAACATAACGAAAAATTCTATCTGAGTTTTGATGCTGAAAAGACAGATTATAAAGACTGGGTAGTAGTCGGTATTTTCTATAGTGCACTCCATTATATTGATGCATATTTTGCGCTAAGAAATAAACATCCATTTGCACACGGAATGAGAGATGATTGGGTTAAAGATGATTCACACTTGTCTCAAATATGGCCAGAGTATCGTGATCTTAAAGAATACCGACAAAAAGCTTCTTATAAAGTTTATGCGTTTAGCACTCAAGAGATAAAGAATGATATCATTCCTCTTTTACGTTCAATCAAAAATTACCTCCAAAAATTAATTTTTTCTAATTCCTAATTTTTTGTTTCATATTTTACATTATCAGTTATCAGTTCTTCATCCACTTCTTTTGGAATATTGATAACTTTATCTTTTTCTTTCTGATAGTATCGTCTTTTTTAAGTACCTTTAGAAAAAAAGAAAAAGATAAGGCTATTTTTTTGTAATGAAATAAATACCTCTATTAAAAATTTTGGTTCGGCTGAGCTCACCATGGACTATTTTCACCACAAATCGTGTTAGGTAAGTTTTAGGAGGATAGTTGAATAATAATCAAGGTGGAACGATTTTTTTGAAAGATTTTCTTGAATATTTTTAATTTACAGACAAATCGGTCACATGATAATTTAAAACTTAATATAGTTAATTACCTGACACAAAATGGACTTTGTGCATTTAGCGAGTAAGAGATATTATAAGGAAAGATAAAGGAGAGCATAACTATAAAGGTAGATTAGATTTTTATGGAATTTGTAAAAATATAGAGGTAGCGGGAGAAATTGACCATTCGAAGCCTAGAAAAAAGTCCATATTAAAATGTTCAAAATTTCCAAATGTGTTAAGATGTTTATTTTAGTAGGTGATAATATAAAACATTTTGCCACCGAACAACGAATAAGATATATTAAGAACTACTTAGTAATTGATTTCAAAAAACATAAAGTTCTTTTTCTGATTTAATTCAAAAAGGTGTCAATTAGAAAGATAAGGATAAGAAATAATCTCAGGATCTATCATATTAAATCTGACGGTAGCCCAAGTTTGCTTCTTAGCCTTAACCTAAAACCTCGATCTTTTCTTGATATTCTTGAAACGCTAAATATTTTTGAGAACACATGTTTAACAACAATGTTAATTATATGTATTTAGTGAAATGAGATATTTACTATTGTAGAAATTAGAAAAAGATTATATTTTACTGGTGAGGATGTAGCTGATATTTTAGAGATAAGATATAAGTCTATGAAAAACTGTTATCATTTTTCGTATCATTTTTTTAGTTGCGGACATTTTCCGCTTGACAATTTGGAGATTTTTTAGTATCTTGTAAAAACTAAATCTAAGGAGGGATGCATAAAGTGGGTGAACTGCCCACTTTTTTTGTTGTGGATTATCTAACTACTTGAAAACATTATGGATATAGTTGAAGTAGAAAAGAAACTTAAAGAGTTAATAGAGCCATTTCTTAGCCAAAGAGAAGTGGAGCTGGTGGAGTTCTCTTTCAGGCGCAGGGCAGGAACCTTAAGTCTGACACTACTGGTAGATAGGCCAGAGGGTATAACCATTAATGAGTGCGCAGAAATAAATGAAGAGTTGAGCAGACTTCTGGATAGGGAAGTACTCATCGAGGAGCATTATATACTGGAGGTTTCTTCACCAGGTTTGGACAGATCCCTTATAAACGATGCAGACTTTAAAAGAGTGCTCAATAAACTAGTAAGGATAGTTACCTCAAAGTCCATATCAGGCGTAAATGTAGTGGTTGGAACGCTTAAGGAATTTAATGTGGAGGAGATAAAGATTATCCTTGAAGATGGACAAGAACTTATAATACCCAGAAATATTATAGCAAGGGCAAAATTAGAGATAAGGTTTTAATAACAATGATTACAACGATGAAAGGATATGATTACGGTGATTAAGTCGCAGTAATCGTTAAAACAGGAAAATTTAATATGAATGGTGAATTGTTAGCGGTTTTAGAACATATAGAGAGGGAAAGAGGAATAAGCAAGGATATATTAATTTCCGATGTGGAGACTGCTATTGCTGCTGCGGCGCGAAAGGCATTTCAGAAAAAAGAAGATATAATCGCAAAGGTTGATACAAATACAGGTCAGATTCGTTTGTATGCCAAAGACGAGGAAATAAACGTAACGCCCGAGGGATTCGGAAGGATTGCCGCACAGACCGCCAAGCAGGTAATTATTCAGAAACTAAAAGAAAGGGAGCGAGATGTAATATACGAGGAGTTTAAAGACAAGATAGGCGATATAGTAGGAGGTGGAATTCACAGATTTGATAAGACAGGCATAATAGTTGATATGGGAAAGACAGAAGCCCTTATTCCGCGCAACGAGCAGTCTCCCAAAGAAGATTACAGGCAAGGAAGTCATATAAGGGCATATGTAGTGGATGTAAAAAAGACTCCAAAAGGCACACAGATTATCCTTTCAAGGACTCATCCGGGTTTTGTAAGAAAACTATTTGAACTTGAGGTTCCCGAGATTTTAGATGGGTTGGTGGAGATAAAATCCATTTCACGTGAACCTGGAAGTTGTACTAAGATAGCGGTTTTTTCTAAGGATGAAAAGGTGGACTGTGTGGGTTCATGTGTGGGGATGAGGGGCTCAAGGGTTAAAAATATAGTGCGAGAACTCCAAGGAGAAAAAGTTGACATAGTAAGGTATTCAGAAGAGCCGCAGGAATTCATTACCGCTGCTTTGGGACCGGCTAAGATTTTAAGTATGAAATTAGATGAGAAAAACAAAAAGGCAGAGGTTATAACAGCTGATGACCAGCTTTCCCTTGCAATAGGAAGGCATGGTCAGAATGTCCGGCTTGCAGCAAAACTTACTAGCTGGCACATTGACATAAGAAGTGAGCAAGAGGTAGCAAGGAAGCCCAAGGAGAAGGAGCTTTTAGCGATAACAGGCGTGGGTTCTAAGTTAGCAGAAGAACTGATAAAGCAGGGCTTTGATACGGTAGAGAAAATAGTATCCTCCAGCATAGAGGAACTTATGAAAGTGGCCGGGGTTGGAAAAAAGACAGCAGAGAAAATCTTAAAGTCTGCAAAGGAACTGATAGAAACAAAGGATAAGGTTGAGGCTAAGGATGATGTTGAGAAAAGAGAATCCTAACCTTTAATATCTGAGGAATTTCTATGTCAGTAAGGGTTCATGAGCTTGCAAAAAAATTAAATATCTCAAGCAAAGACCTTATAGCTAAACTCAAAGAGCTAAATGTTATAGTAAAGGGTCATATGAGTTCTTTGGATGAAGAGACCGCTGAGATTATAATACATGAACTAAAACCAAAGGACGAGATTAAAATTGAGGCTAAGCCGGTCGGCGAGGTAGTTACGGCTAAAGAGATAAGACTTAAATTTCCTATATTAGTTAAAGACCTTTCGACAAAACTTGCTGTAAAACCAAATGAGATTATCAAAAAACTCATCAAGCATAATATATTTGCTACGGTGAACCAAACACTTGATGAAAAAACTGCAACTATTATAGGAAAGGACTTCGGCTATGAGATAAAACCTCTTCCTACAGAAGAAGAAGAGATTATAGAGATTCATAAAAAAGAAGATGAGCCTTCAAGGTTAGTTCCAAGGGCCCCTATTGTTACATTTATGGGACATGTTGACCATGGTAAGACCTCTCTCTTGGATGTCATAAGAAAGACAAATGTCACAGAAAAAGAGGCAGGTGGTATCACCCAGCATATAGGTGCATATGAGGTGGCGCTTGAAAAGGGGCATATCACCTTTTTAGATACACCAGGCCATGAGGCATTTACTGCCATGCGCTCAAGAGGGGCAAATATTACAGATATAGTAGTATTAGTTGTGGCAGCAGATGATGGAGTGATGCCACAGACAATTGAGGCCATTGACCATGCAAGAGAGGCAGGCGTTCCAATTGTAGTAGCGATAAATAAAATAGATAAACCAAGTGCAGATATAAATAGGGTAAAAAGGCAGTTATCCGAACTTAATCTTATGTCTGAGGACTGGGGTGGTAAGACGATAACAATGGGAGTTTCCGCCAAGACAAAAGAGGGCATAGACCATTTACTTGAGATGTTACTCCTTGAGGCTGAGATGCTGGAGTTAAAAGCAAATCCTCATAGACTTGCCAGCGGAGTCGTCATTGAAGCAGAGTTATCAAGAGGCGGAGGTCCGATTGCAACAGTTATCGTGAGAAATGGCACCTTAAGAGTAGGAGATGTTATTATATGCGGAAGCCACTGGGGAAGGGTTAAGGCGATGATAGATGATAAAGGCCATCGCATAAAGGAGGCATCTCCCTCAAAACCAGTTGAAATACTTGGACTTTCAGGGGTTGTTCAGGCAGGGGAGAAGTTTTATGTGGTTGAAGATGAAAAGAAGGCGCGTGAAATTGGCGGCGCTAAACAAGAAAAAATAAAAGAAAAGACAATTGTCCAAGCCAAGCGAATAACTCTTGAGGAATTATATCAAAGGATAAGGGAAGGTACTGTAAAAGAATTAAAGTTAATATTTAAGGCAGATGTTGGGGGATCTATTGAGGCATTAAGAGATTCTCTTCTAAAAATACCATCGCAGGATGTCCAGCTTAGAATAATCCATCAGGGCGTGGGAGATATAAACGAGTCTGATATAATGCTTGCAGCTGCATCTAGTGCAGTTGTTATAGGTTTTCATATTGAATTAATCCCAGAGGCAGAGGCAAGGGCAAAAGAAGAAGGGGTTGAGGTAAGGCTTTATCGGGTGATATATGAGGCTATATCAGATGTTAAGGCCGCAATGGAAGGACTTCTTGAACCTCATACAAAAGAGACTATTACAGGCAGGGTTGAGGTAAGACAAACATTTAGGATATCAAATTTTGGCCAGGTGGCAGGATGTTTTGTTCTAAAAGGGACTATAGCAAGAAGTTCTTCCATCAGGGTTTTAAGGGATAATGAGATAGTTTTTAAAGGAAAGATATCAAGCCTTAAGCGCTTGAAGGATGATGTACGGGATGTACAGGAGGGTTTTGAATGTGGCATAGGCGTTTCAGAATTTCAGGATTTTAAGGCAGGCGATATAATAGAGGTTTATAAAATAGAAAAGATAGCGAAGAAACTGGAATAGATGAAGAAGCGAATTTTAAGTGGAATGAGACCGACCGGCCCCTTACACCTTGGCCATCTGGTAGGAGCATTAGAAAACTGGGTAAGATTGCAGGATGAATACGAATGTTTCTTCATGGTGGCAGATTGGCATGCACTTATGAGCGAATATGAAGACCCATCGATGATTAAGGAGTATTCGGATGGGATGGTTTTGGACTGGCTCAGTATTGGAATAGATTTTAATAAAAGCACAATATTTTTACAATCAGATGTCAAGGAGCATCTTGAATTGTATATGATACTCTCTACGCTTACGCCTTTGGGATGGCTTGAAAGGTGTCCTACGTATAAGGAACAGCTTAGAGAAAATAAAACAAGGAATTTAGCTACCTATGCCTTTTTGGGTTATCCAGTTTTACAGGCAGCCGATATATTACTGTATAAGGCAAATACGGTTCCTGTTGGCGAAGACCAGAAGGCACATCTTGAATTGACGCGTGAGATAGCACGTAGATTTAATAATCTATATGGGGATGAATATGACGATAAGTCAGCTCTGCTTGAGCCTGAGGGTTTATTTACCAAGACGCCCAGACTGCTTGGTTTGGACGGCAGAAAAATGTCAAAGAGTTTTGACAATTATATAGCGCTGTCAGATCCTCCCGAAGTTATAAGAAAAAAGGTATCGGGGATGTTCACGGACCCAAAGCGGATAAAACTAACCGATAAGGGGCATCCAGAAAAATGTAATGTGCATACTTACTACAATATATTTGCAGAAAAGGTCAATGTGCCAAAATCCGAGATAGTTAAAGTTGCATATGATTGCAGACAGGCAAAGATAGGTTGCACAGAATGCAAAAAGAATTTGGCAGAAATTCTAATTGAATACCTGCAAGGTATTCATACGAGAAGAGAAGAACTTAAAAAGATGAATGTAAGAGAAATAACAATCCAAGGCGCCAAGAAGGCTAAAAAGGTTGCCAGCGAGACCTTGACCAAGGTAAAAACGACAATGGATATACCTCCTCCTGTTAGATTGGAAGATATACTATGACCTATAAGGTAAAACTTGATGTATTTGAAGGTCCATTGGATTTACTTCTATTTTTAATAAAAAAAGAAGAGATAGATATATATGATATTCCCATTGCAGAGATTACAGACCAGTATCTAGAGTATCTGGAATTGATGAAGATGCTTGATTTGAATATCGCAGGAGAGTTTCTGGTTATGGCGGCTACCCTTATGCATATTAAGTCAAGGATGCTTCTGCCTCCTGAAGAACTCACGCCTGAAGAAGAGGAACAAGAAGATCCAAGGGTAGAGCTTGTCAGAAAACTCTTAGAATATAAGAAATTTAAAGAGGCTGCGAGTGAGCTGGCTAAAAGAGAACTAACCGAGCGAAATGTATTCACGAGACAATTTTCTGAAGGTGCAACAGAAGAGGAAGGCCAATATTTTGAAGCAAGCCTTTTTGATTTAATTTCAGCATTTTCTAAGGTATTAAAAAAACTACCAAAAGAGATATTTTATGAGATTATAAAAGATGAGTTTACGATTGAGGAAAAGATTCATGAGATATTTCATAGGCTTATAAATGAGCCTGTGCTATACTTTACTCAGCTCTTCAACAATTCTAAATCAAAACTTGAGGTTATCATTACCTTTCTGGCAGTTTTAGAACTGATAAGACTAAGGGAAATATTAATCCGTCAGGAAATTTTATTCGGAGAGATACAGATTGTAAGAAATACAAAAAAGATAGAACCGACCATAAGGATGCCTTAACAAAACAAATATGGATGAAAAAGAAGTTAAACGCATAATTGAGGCAATACTATTTGTCAGCGAAAAGCCGGTGGCACTCACAGAATTAAAAGATGTTATTGAAGAAGTTGATTTGGAAGTTATCAAACAAGCGATTTATGGTCTAAAGAGTGAATATGAGGCCCTTAACAGTGGATTAAGAATAAATGAGGTTGCGGGTGGGTTTCGGATGGCTACAGAACCCTCCCTTGCCATATGGCTCAATAAATTATATAGGAGTCGCTATAGCGAAAAGCTTACAAAGCCCTCACTTGAGACGCTTTCAATAATTGCCTATAAACAGCCAATAACGAGAGCCGAGATAGAGCAAATCCGTGGTGTAAACATTGAAGGGGTTCTTAAGACTTTGCTTGAGAGAAATCTCATAAGAATTGTGGGAAGAAAAGAGGTGGTGGGCAGACCTATACTCTACGGCACAACAAACCAATTCCTTGAATATTTTGGCCTTAACTCTCTTTCAGAACTTCCAAGACTAGCAGAACTTGGAGAGATAAACCAGGAATTATTAGAAACCCCAAACCAAAAGGAAGCCAAGGATGAATCTAAAGAACCTGCGAAAGCAGATTGACAAAATAGACTCCAATATTCTTAAACTTTTAAATGAGCGGACAAAGATCGCCTTAAAAATAAAAAAACTTAAAGCTGAAAAGGGCTTAGAACCCTATACACCTGACAGGGAAAAGGCCCTCTTAGCAAGGCTTGTAAACCAAAACAAGGGTATATTAAAAAAAGAATCGGTGGTAGCCATTTTCAGAGAAATTATGTCTGCTGCATTGTCTGTAGAAAAACCTTTAAGGGTTGCATATCTTGGGCCACTCGCTACCTTTACTCACCTCGCCTCTTTAAAAAAATTTGGAAGCTCGGTTGAGTATGTATCTAAAGATAACATCTCCGATATATTCAGCGAGATAGAAAAAGGAAGCAGCGATTACGGCGTGGTTCCTATTGAGAATTCCATAGAAGGCGCTGTTAATCATACACTTGATATGTTTATTGATTCAGACCTTAAGATATGTTCTGAGGTAATGCTTACCATATCTCATAACCTGCTCTCTAATAGCCCTCTTAATAAGGTAAGAAGGATTTATTCAAATCCTCAGGTATTCGGACAATGCAGGAACTGGCTTGAAACAAATATCCATAATGTGGAATTTATTGAGGTATCGAGCACCACAAAAGCTGCAGAACTTGCATCTAAGACCAAATACTCTGCTGCCATAGCAAGTACTATTGCCTCAAAGATATATAATCTTAAAATCGTGGCAGAGAGGATAGAAGATTATGCAGACAATGTTACAAGATTTCTTGTGATAGGAAATTCTATTCCAAATCCGACCGGAAATGACAAGAGTTCAATAATGTTTTCTATAAAAGATAAAGTTGGCGCACTCCATGATATGCTAACGCCTTTTAAAAGAAACAGAATAAACCTCACAAAGATAGAATCGAGGCCTTCAAAGAAAAAGGCATGGGAGTATTATTTCTTTGTGGATTTCTTGGGCCATATCTCTGACAGCAATGTTAAAAGAGCATTGGATGAGTTAATGAAGGGATGCATGTTTCTTAAGATTTTGGGCTCTTATCCGATTAGCGAATGAGTATAAAATGGGTATTGTTCCGAGAGAAGCACTGAAATATATAAAATCCTATGAACCTGGTAAACCTCAAGAAGAACTTAAAAGAGAACTTGGCATAGGAAAGTCCATAAAACTTGCTTCAAACGAGAATCCCCTTGGTCCTTCAAGAAAGGCAGCCGTTGCGATAAGGAAGGCGATAAAAAGATTAAATCGTTATCCTGACCCTGACTGTTTTCGCCTAAAAAGGGCGCTTTCAAGTAAACTAAATGTTGATAGAGACTCCCTAATAATAAGCAACGGTTCAGATGAGATAATAGTGCTTACCCTTAGGGCATTTG
>VGKN01000016.1 GCA_016867055.1 Candidatus Omnitrophota bacterium | reverse complement strand
CTCTTTCCATCTCATATGAGAGTTCTCCCACTTGCGTGTTTAGAATTCTTATTAACTTCTTAATCTCCTCCTCAAGTTCTGGATTGTCTTCTATGCTTATCTCTTCAAGACAGCATTTTTCTAATTTCTTTATGTCAGACTTTCTAATAGTTTTATTTGCGTTCAGTAAAACCTTATCAGTTTCAGGCTCGTGAAGGGAACTGGACAATTTCTTACCAAGAAGCAATTTTGATATCTTATGAAGGAGTTCTTTCTTGAGTTCCTGAATTTGCTCGGTATAATATTTTTTGATTTTGGCTACTTCATTCAGCTCTTTTTGTAATTCTTCCTTATTCTTTGAGCGCGGTGACTTCCTTGAAAATACGTTAACCTCCACAACTATACCCTCAACCCCGGGCGGCACAGTCAGTGAAGAATCCCTGACATCGCCTGCCTTTTCACCAAATATAGCACGAAGGAGCCTCTCTTCTGGAGAAAGTTCGGTTTCGCTTTTTGGCGATACCTTACCAACTAAGATATCGCCGGGTACTACCTCCGCGCCTACCCTTACTATTCCATTTTCATCAAGATTTTTCAGCGCCTCTTCACTAACATTAGGTATATCTCTCGTTATCTCTTCATTTCCAAGTCTGGTATCTCTTGCCTCTATCTCAAACTCCTCAATATGGATAGAGGTGTAGATATCCTCCTTTACTAATTTTTCGCTAATAAGGATGGCGTCTTCAAAATTATACCCCCGCCAAGGCATAAAACATGCTAAAACATTTCTGCCAAGGGCGAGTTCGCCATCTTTCGTAGCCGGACCATCTGCAATTACATCACCTTTTTTAATCCTGTCGCCAAGAGAAACTATTGGTCTCTGGTTTATGCAGGTAGAGGCATTACTCCTTGCAAATTTTCTTAGTTTGTACACATCCTGTTTATCTACAACTATTTCACCTCCATCCACATATGTTACAACACCGCTGTTTCTGGCAACGATAACACTTCCCGAATCTTTTGCAGTTCTGTATTCAATCCCTGTGCCTATAAGCGGAAGTTCGGTGGTAAGCAATGGAACTGCCTGTCTCTGCATATTGGAACCCATAAGCGCTCTGTTTGCATCATCATGTTCTAAAAATGGGATAAGACCAGCTGCTACGCTTACAAGTTGATTTGGAGAAACATCCATATAATCTATCTTATCTCGTGGCACCTTTGGAAAGTCACCCTTGTATCTGCAAGAGATAAAATCATTTACAAAATATCCCCTTTTATCCACTGGTTCATTCGCCTGCGCAATAAAAAACTGATCTTCAATATCAGCAGATAAATAATCTATCTTATCCGTAACCTTTCCCTTCTGGACCTTTCTATAGGGCGTCTCAATAAAACCAAATTCATTTACTCTTGCATATGAGCTTAATGAAGCTATCAGGCCAATATTTGGACCCTCGGGAGTTTCTATTGGGCATATTCTTCCATAATGGGAATGTTGGACATCGCGTACTTCAAAACCCGCCCTCTCTCGGCTTAGTCCGCCGGGACCAAGAGCACTCAACCTTCTTTTATGAGTAAGTTCTGCCAAGGGGTTTGTCTGGTCCATAAATTGAGAAAGTTGACTTCTCCCAAAGAAATCCTTCATCACGCTTGAAACAAGTTTTGAATTTATCAAGCTATGGGGCATAATATTCTCTAACTCATAAAGGCCTATTTTCTCTTTTGTTGTTCGTTCCAATCTGGCAAGGGCGATCCTAAATTGATTCTGCAAGAGTTCGCCCACGGTCCTTACTCTTCTATTTCCTAAATGATCTATATCGTCTATCTGACCAATACCCTTTCTCAAATTCAAAAGATACTTAAGGACACTAACTATGGTTTCCTTAGTAACAACCCTTTCATCAAGACTCACATTCATTCCAAGTTTTCTGTTCAAAATAAACCTTCCTACCCTACCAAGATCGTATCTCCGTTTGTCAAAAAAGAGTCTGTACGCAAGAGCCTCTGCATTCTCCAGGGTAACAGGGTCCCCCGGACGTATACGCTTAAATAAATCAATCACAGCGTCTTCTTTGGTTTTTGTGCGGTCTTTAGCAAGGGTATTTATAATCTCATTTGAATCAACCTCAAACACATCCACACTTTTGACATCATTTTCAAGGAGTCTCTCAAAAATCTCCTTCGTTATTCTTTGAGAACCCTGAGCAATTACCACCTTAGTATTTTCATCAATAATATCATCTGCTAACACCTTCCCAATTAAGTCTTTAAGACTTAAACGATCCACAATCCTTACCCTATTCAATTGATAGAACTGCTCAAGTATCTCTCTGTCGGAAGAATACCCTAACACCTTAAGAAGGGAGGTTACCAAAAGCCTCCTATGTCTATCCACAAAGGCATATATTACATCCAAGATATCTATTTCAAACTCTATCCAGGCACCCCTATATGGAATTACCCTTGCAGAGAAAAGTCTTTTTCCGGTGGAATGTACCTCTTCCTCAAAGGATACACCGGGTGAGCGGTGGAGCTGGTTAACTACAACTCGTTCATCACCATTTATCACAAAAGTACCCATATCGGTCATAAGCGGCAGTTCGCAAAGATACACATCCTGTTCCTTGGTGTCTTTTGGTGTAACCAGCCTTACCCTAATCTTAAGACTAGCCGCATATGTCATACCCCTTCTTTGACATTCAATGATATCATACTTTGGCTTTCCCAAGGAATAACTGACAAATTCAAGCCTTGTATTTTTATCAAAACTCTCAATTGGAAAAATTTCATTAAAGACCGCCTGTAAGCCCTGGTCCTTTCTTTTGTTGGGTTTAACCTCCTGCTGCAAAAATTCCTCATAAGAACTTCTTTGAACCTCAATAAGATAGGGAAGTTCTAAAACCAGATCTATTTTCCCATAATTTTTTCTTTCTATCGGCATAGTCTTCTCTTATTTATACCTCGCTATGTGATAATTAACCTCTTATTTAAACTCTACCTTTGCTCCAACTGCCTCAAGTTTAGATTTTATATTTTCTGCCTCTTCTTTAGGTACATTCTCCTTGATTGGCTTTGGCGCAGCCTCAACAAGATCCTTGGCCTCTTTAAGTCCTAAATTGGTAACAGCCCTTATTTCCTTAATAACCTGGATTTTTTGTGCACCAACCTCGGCAAGAACAACTGTAAATGTAGATTTTTCTTCGGTCTTAGCCTGAGCGGCGGTCTGAGCACCCTGGGCCATCACTACACCCGAAACAGGCATTTGACTGGAAACACCAAATCTCTCCTCAAGGGCCTTTACCAGATTTGACAACTCTAAAACAGACATCTCTTCTATTGACTTTATGAGCTCGTCTGTTTTCTTAGAAGCCTTTGGTTTTTCTTGAGTCTCCTGAATACCTTTTTCTTCTGACATAACCTCTCTTCCCTCCTATTTTAATTTTGTTTTTCCTTTGATTTTTTCTTCTCAATCTCTGCCAAGACAAAGATAAATTGTCTTAAAAGGTTGTTGAAAATTCCATAAAATTCATAGATGGGTCCATTCAGCACACCCAAAAGCCTCACGATTAATACCTCTTTAGAGGGTATATCCGCTATCTCTTTTATCCGATCCAAATTTAAAAATTCTCCATCAATATAACCACCTAAAATATTGAAAGTCTCATTATTCTTTGAAAAATTGACTATAATCTTTGAAATGCCTATTGGGTCATTTGAACCAAAACCTATTCCCACCGTCCCTGACACAAACTCTCCAAGTCTATCCAAGTTAATAGACTTGAAAGCGCGCATTGCGATTGAGTTTTTTACTACAATATATTTGGCAGAGCAATTTTTTAAAGAGCATCTCAGATTCTGCAGTTTTAACATACCGAGTTTGTTAAAGTTTGTTATAATTATATTTTTATTGCCTTGGAATTTACCAACGAGTTCTTTGATCATTAATTCTTTTTCTAATCTAGGCATCTCTTACTTCCTAATCCACCTTTAATTGGTTTAAATCCAATCTTATACCCGGCCCCATGGTACTTGAAAGATACATACTCTTGATAAATTTAGTCTTTAAAGAAGCAGGTTTTGAATGCCCAATGGCCTCAATAACCACCTTCACATTTTCAGCTAATCTTTGCTCATCAAAGGAAAGCTTGCCTATTCCTAAATGAACATTTGCCTGTTTATCCATTTTAAACTCTACCTTTCCACCTTTTACGTCCGAGATTGCCTTCCTGACGTCCTCAGTTACTGTTTGAGTCTTTGGATTGGGCATAAGTCCTCTTGGTCCTAAGATTTTCCCAAGCCTACCCACCTCTTTCATCATTTCAGGGGTGCTGATTGCTACATCAAATTCAAGCCAACCCAAACTTATTTTTTCTATAAGGTCTAAATCACCTACATAATCAGCGCCTGCCTCTTTTGCAAATTTAGCAGCCTCACCTTTACAGAACACCAGGATCCTCTTTTTCTTTCCTGTCCCATGTGGAAGCACCACAGTACCCCTCACCATCTGGTCAGATTGCTTTGGATTAACGCCCAACTTTATATTTATATCAACAGTCTCATCAAATCTTACATGCGGAACTTTTTTAAGAATAGCTATGGCTTCTTCTATACCATATGTTTTATTGCTATCAAGAAGCTTTTCTACTTCTTTTTTGCGCTTGGTGAGAACTGCCATAGTTTACTCCACTACCTCTATACCCATACTCTTTGCGGTACCTTCTACAATCTTCATCGCCTGTTCAATATCTGGGGTATTCAGGTCTTTTAGCTTTGTCTGGGCAATCTCTTTAACCTGTGCTCGGCTTACCTTACCCGCCACTTCCTTATTTGGGTTTCCCGAGGCCTTAGCTATTCCGCAGGCCCTTTTAAGCAATATTGAACAGGGAGGACTCTTTATTATAAATGTAAATGTTTTATCTTCATAAACGGATATAACCACAGGTAATATAAGTCCTGTCTTATCCTTTGTCTGCTCATTAAAAGCCTTACAGAATTCCATAATATTTAAACCATGCTGACCTAATGCAGGACCTACTGGCGGTGCTGGATTTGCCTGACCAGCAGGAACATGTAATTTAATCTGAGAAATAACCTTTTTAGCCATAAAATAAACTCAAAGGTCAAAACGCAAAACGCAAAATGAAAATCCAAGATTTAAAACATCAAGGCGACTTTCGTATCTTGATTTAAAATTTTGCATTTTGAGCTTCGCATTTTGCATTATATCTTCTCCACCTGCCAGTATTCTAATTCAACGGGGGTGGTCCTCCCAAAAATTGCAACCGAAACTTTCAACCTTCCCTTATTGGGATTTACCTCTTCCACAGTGCCATTGAAATTGGTAAACGGCCCCTCTATAACCTTAACAGGTTCTCCCTTTTCAAAAACAACCTTGGGCGTAGGTTTTTCCTTCTTTTCCTCTGTCTGCTTTAGAATATTCAGAATTTCTTCGTCCTGTAAAGGAACAGGCTTTGAGCCGGAGGAAATAAACCCAGTTACGCCGGGAACATTCCTTATGAAATACCAACTCTGCTCATTTAATTCCATCTCTACTAGAACATAACCAGGAAAGAACTTTCTTTGAGAGATCCTCTTTTTCCCATCCTTTACCTCTGAAACCTTTTCGGTTGGCACTAAAACCTGACCTATCAGCTCTCTTATCTCTCCCTGACCAATTTTCTTTTCTATATTACTCCTCACCTTATCTTCCTGTCCTGTTAATGTATGAACAACATACCACTTTTTTGCCATCTTTAGAAAATCCTAAAAATTATTGTTATGGCGGCAGAAAGCAAAGCATCTATAAAACCCACAAATAGCGCAAGTATCAAGGTTGTAACTATCACAACAGTGGTTGAGCCAATAAGTTCTTCCCTTGTAGACCAGGTCACCTTTTTAAATTCTATTTTTACCTCATTTAAAAAATTTACAATTTTTTTAAACATAGTTAGTGTTCGCTAAAATAAACGCGACGAGTAGGAGACTGTTTCTGCTCCAAACCCATCGCGTCTGCGTTTCCTACTAATTTTTATTTTTTGGCAGGCCTGGAGGGATTTGAACCCCCAACACACGGATTTGGAGTCCGTTGCTCTATCCATTAGAGCTACAGGCCTTTAAAACCGCCTCCTTCTCGGGTCTTAATTTTATTTGATTGACCCTTAAAAAATTCGGTTCTTAACAGACGCTTTATTTAACCTCTTTATGCAGTGTATGCTTTCTACAAAACCTACAGTATTTTTTAAACTCTAATTTATCCGGGTTGGTTTTCTTGTTCTTTGTAGTAGTATAATTTCTCCTTTTACATATACTACAAGCAAGGGTTATAAGTTCACGCATATATAATAAATAGATTACGCTATTATCTCACTTATTACACCTGCACCTACTGTCTTACCACCTTCCCTTATAGCAAATCTGAGCTCCTTTTCCATGGCAATAGGTGTTATGAGTTCTATCTCTAGGTTAACGTTATCACCTGGCATAACCATCTCCACACCCTTGGAAAGGCTGACTACACCTGTAACGTCTGTGGTTCTGAAATAGAACTGGGGGCGATAGCCATTGAAGAAGGGGGTATGCCTACCTCCCTCTTCCTTGGTGAGGATGTATACCTCTGCCTTGAACTTGGTATGGGGGGTTATGGAGCCTGGCCTTGCTACAACCTGACCGCGCTCTAAGTCTTTCTTATCTATGCCCCGAAGCAGGACTCCTATGTTGTCTCCTGCCTGGCCATCATCTAAGAGCTTTCTAAACATCTCTATGCCTGTTACTACTGTCTTGGTGGGCTGGGGCCTTAAGCCTACTATCTCTACCTCATCGTTAAGCTTGACCATTCCTCTCTCAACCCTACCTGTGCCTACTGTGCCTCTACCTGTAATAGAGAAGACATCCTCTACTGCCATGAGGAAGGGCTTGTCTATCTCTCTCTTTGGCTGGGGAATGAAGTCATCTACTGCCTTGGTAAGTTCAAAGATACACTTACAGTTAGGGCAGTCTTCCTTACCACAGCCACAGTTCATAGCATTTAAGGCGGAGCCTTTTACTATCGGGGCTTTATCTCCTGGAAAGCCATATTTTGAAAGGAGTTCCCTTACCTCAAGCTCAACCAATTCTAAGAGTTCTTTGTCCTCTACTGCGTCTGTCTTGTTTAGGAACACTACTATGTAGGGGACACCTACCTGGCGGGCAAGGAGGATATGTTCTCTTGTCTGGGGCATAGGTCCATCTGGGGCAGAGACTACTAATATTGCACCATCCATCTGGGCAGCACCGGTTATCATATTCTTGATGTAGTCTGCATGACCTGGGCAGTCCACATGGGCATAGTGGCGTTTGTCGGTCTGGTATTCCACATGGGCTATAGCTATGGTGATACCCCTTTCCTTTTCCTCAGGGGCATTGTCAATAGAGTCAAAGGTCCTTATGTCTGCTAAACCCTTTTTGTTAAGCACAAGCGTTATAGCTGAGGTGAGGGTTGTCTTGCCGTGGTCAACATGACCTATTGTTCCTACGTTTACATGGGGCTTGGTACGGATGAATTTCTCCTTAGCCATAGGTTCCTCCTATTTTAAACCCTTACGCTAATTTTAGGTTTTTTGATAAACTTAAGGATATTATTTTCTCCGACAATTGTTTTGGAACTTCGGCATAATAAGAAGGCTCTATCGTGGAGACACCTCTACCTTGAGTAAGAGACCTAAGCGCAGTTGCATATCCAAACATCTCAGATAAGGGTACAAAACCCTTGATTATCTTGATGTTAACCTTCTCCTGCATTGACTCTATTTTACAACGCCTGGAATTTAGGTCAGCTATGACATCTCCCATATAATCTGCTGGAACCAAAACCTCTATACTCATTATGGGCTCAAGTAATATGGGGCTTGCGCGTTTAATACCATCTGAAAAAGCAATGGAAGCGGCTATCTTAAAAGCAAGTTCAGATGAGTCTACCTCATGAAAGGAACCATCAACCAAGGTAACTACCACATCTGTAACAGGATAACCCCCTAAAGCACCGTTTTTACTTGCTGTTAAAATACCCTCTTTGACCGCTGGAATAAATTCGCGCGGTATAACTCCGCCTGTAATCCTGTTTAAAAAGACAATACCAACACCTTTATCTGCTGGCTCAAGTTCAACTACTACATGGCCGTATTGACCACGACCACCTGTCTGCTGTATAAATTTTCCCACAGAGGTGGTCTTTTTTGTTATGGTCTCTTTATAGGCAACATGGGGCTTTCCCACATTTGCACCCACCTTAAACTCCCTGAGTAATCTTTCAACTATTACCTCAAGATGCAGCTCGCCCATCCCAGAGATAATCGTCTGAATGGTCTCCTCGTTATATACAACCCTGAAGGTAGGGTCTTCTTCCTGAAGTTTAGAAAGAGAAAAACTTAATCTTTCTTGATCAGCCTTTGTTATTGGCTCTATAGACATCCATATAACCGGTTCAGGAAATTGCATACTCTCAAGGACTATCGGATGTTTATAGTCGCAGATTGTATCACCAGTCTTAGTTTCTTTAAATCCAACGCATGCACCTATATCTCCCGCCCGTATCTCATCCACAATCTCTTGTTTATTGGCGTGCATTCTTACAATTTTTCCAATCCGTTCTTTGATGTCCTTGCTTGAATTATAAACATACTCACCGCTTCTAAGAACCCCTGAATAAACCCTGCAAAAGTTAAGTTTACCAACATATGGGTCTGACATAATCTTAAAACACAGAGCGCACAGATGCTCTGTATCCTTTACAAGTCTTGTTTCTTCTTTTTGAGTAACTGGATTGACCCCTTTTACAGGAGGAACATCAACCGGAGAGGGTAGATAATCGCATATTGCATCAAGCAAAGGCTGAATCCCTCTGTTCCTTAGCGATGAGCCGCATAGAATAGGAATAAAATTAGAGGAAATGGTATTTTTTCTTATGGCAGTTTTTAATTCTACCTGTGTCATTGGTTCATTATGGATAAATTTTGACATAATAGATTCCTCTAACTCAGCAAGTTTCTCAATCAATTGCGCATTATAATCCTTTGCCATAGAGACCAAATCGCTGGGTATCTCCTCTTCTTTAAAACCTAATCCCTTTTCATCATTAGAGAAAATTATTGCCTTCATCTTAATTAAATCAATCACCCCGATAAAACCTTCCTCCGAGCCTATTGGAATCTGAGTTGGGGTAGAATTAGGATTAAGCCTTTCTCTCATCTGTTTAATGGTTCCAAAAAAATCAGCACCAACCCTATCCATTTTATTTACAAAAGCGATTCTCGGCACCTGATATCTATCTGCCTGTCTCCAAACCGTCTCAGACTGTGGCTCAACTCCTCCGACTGCACAAAATATTACCATACCACCATCAAGCACCCTGAGAGACCTTTCAACCTCTACAGTAAAATCAATATGTCCGGGTGTATCAATTATGTTTATCCTGTGCTCTTTCCAGAAACTGGTTGTACTGGCTGAGGTAATGGTAATACCCCTTTCCTGCTCCTGTTCCATCCAGTCCATTGTGGCGGTTCCTTCGTCCACTTCTCCAATACGGTGTATCCTACCAGAGAAAAAAAGGATACGCTCAGTTGTGGTAGTCTTACCTGCATCTATATGAGCCATTATTCCTATATTTCTGGTTTTTTTAAGCTCAAATACAGTTTCCATCTCTTCTAAGATTACCATCTAAAGTGACTAAAGGCCTTGTTTGCCTCTGCCATCTTATGAGTATCTTCCTTTTTCTTAACGGAAGAACCCTCTCCCTTGTATGCATCTAACAATTCCATAGCAAGTCTTTCTCCCATAGACTTGCCCTTCTTCTGTTTTGCAAAATTTCTAATCCACCTGAGAGCAATATTCACTCCTCTTTCAGACCTTACCTCCACCGGAACTTGGTAAGTGGCACCTCCTACCTGTCTTGATTTTAGCTCTAAAAGGGGTCTTACATTATCCACGGCCTTCTGGAAGACCTCAACAGGATCACCCTTTCCTGTCTTTTCTTTTAATATATTAAATGCGCTATATATAATATTTTGTGCCACAGATTTTTTACCCTTTAACATAAGAATATTTATAAATTTAGAGACAAGTTTATTATTATACTTTGTATCTGGTAAAATCTCTCTTTTTTCTGCCCTTTTTCTACGCATCTATTTTATCTTACTCCTTTGGTCGCTTTGCGCCATATTTTGAACGGCTCTTTTTTCTATCAACAACTCCCTGAGTATCAAGAGTTCCCCTTATGATATGATAACGCACTCCAGGAAGGTCCTTTACCCTTCCGCCACGGACAAGTACAATTGAATGTTCCTGTAAATTATGTCCTTCTCCGGGTATATAAGCAGTTACCTCAATACCGTTTGAAAGCCTGACCCTGGCTATCTTCCTAAGTGCAGAATTTGGCTTCTTTGGTGTCATAGTTCTAACTTGAAGGCACACCCCCCTTTTCTGCGGACAGCCTTTTAAGGCAGGATATTTCGGTTTCTTTCTGATTTTTTTCCTTCCCAATCTTATTAATTGGCTTATGGTAGGCATAAGACTATTTTCCTTCTTAAGTTATACACTATACGAGCTCCATAATTTTCATATCTTCATTCAGCCTTCACAACCTCTATTTCCCTGTGCTCTATAAAACCTGTTCCTGCCGGAATAAGATGTCCCATAATTACATTTTCTTTTAAACCAATCAACTCATCGCGCTTGCCACTTGCCGCCGCATCTGTAAGAACCCGTGTTGTCTCCTGAAAGCTGGCTGCAGAAACAAAACTCTCTGTGGTAAGAGATGCCTTGGTTATTCCCAAGAGCAAGGGATTTGCTTTAGCGGGTTTGCCTTTTTTCTTTAAAACCTTCTGATTTTCCTCCTGAAATTTAAACCTGTCCACCTGCATATCGACCAAGAAATCTGTGTCTCCTGGGTCTTCTATAACCACCTTTTTTAACATCTGCCTTACTATTACCTCTATATGTTTATCGTTAATCCTAACCCCTTGTAGTCTATATACCGCTTGCACCTCGCTTACCAGATATTCCTGTAATTTTTTATCACCTGAGACCCTTAGAATGTCCTGTAATACTACAGGTCCATCAATAAGCTGTTGACCAGCAATTACCCTGTCACCCTTATAGACGTTTAGATGTTTCCCTGGCGGTATGACATATTCCTTAGACATCCCGGTTAGGCTTGTTATAACAACCCTTCTCTGACCCTTCTTGGTTGTGCCAAATTCTACCATACCATCTATCTCGCTGATTATTGCAGGATCTTTGGGTCTTCTTGCCTCAAATAATTCTGCTACTCGCGGCAGGCCTCCCGTTATGTCCCTTGTTTTGGTTATTTTTCTGGGTGTTTTGGCAAGAAGACTACCTGCTTCAACACCCTGGCCATCTTTTACAATAATATGCGCACCTGAGGGTATTGGATATATTGCCACTATCTCCTCATTCTTATTCAATATTATTATCTGGGGATGATATTCAGTTTTATGCTCTATTATTACGCGGTCAATAACACCCGTTTGTTCATCAAGCTCCTCGCGCATTGTGAGCCCTTCCTTTATATCCTCGTATCTTACCTTGCCGCTCATCTCTGTCAAGATGGGCGAGGTATAGGGATCCCATTTAACAAGTAATTCATCCTTTAGGATTTTCTGATTCTCTTCCTTCTGAAGCATTGCGCCCTGAGGTATGGTGTAACGCTCTAACTCCCTTCCTGTCTCATCGTTTATACTTATCTGACCATTCCTGTTTAAAACTATTATCTCTTCATTCTTTGTCTTAACAGTTTTTAGATTGTGGTATTTAATAAATCCCTCATTCTTTGTATTTATAAAGGATTGCTCAACAATCCTACTTGCAGTACCGCCTATGTGGAAGGTTCGCATTGTAAGTTGGGTCCCAGGCTCACCTATACTCTGGGCTGCGATAATACCAACCGCCTCTCCCAGCTCTACAAGACGCCTGGTTGCAAGATTCCTGCCATAACACATAGCACATACCCCTCGCTTAGATTCACATGTCAAAACACTTCTAATCTTTATTGTTTCAATGCCTGCTATTTCAATCTCATCTGCTTTTTCTTCAGTTATTTCTTGATTAGCCTCCACTATTACCTTATCAGTTATTATGTCAACAATGTTATCAAGAGCCGTCCTTCCTACAATCCTGTCTTTTAGGCTAACTACGATCTCATCCCCCTCAATAATCGCACTGACAAAAATCCCATTTAATGTGCCACAATCCTTCTCTGTTACTATTACATCCTGAGCCACATCCACAAGTCTTCTTGTTAGATATCCTGAATCAGCAGTTTTTAACGCAGTATCAGCAAGACCTTTCCTGGCTCCATGGGTTGATATAAAATATTCAAGAACTGTCAAGCCTTCGCGAAAGTTGGCGGTTATAGGGCTCTCTATTATTTCACCCGATGGCTTTGCCATAAGTCCTCGCATGCCGGCAAGTTGTCTTATCTGAGGTCTTGAGCCTCTTGCGCCAGAATCCGCCATCATAAATATGGGATTAAAAGGGTCCAATTCCTTAAATAACATATCAGAAACAGTATCGGTTGTCCTCGTCCAGATATCAATAACCTTGTTATAACGCTCGCCCTCAGTTATTACACCCTTTCTGTATTGTTCTTCTACGCTCTCTACCTCACGCTTTGCAAGGGCTAATGTTTTTTCTTTCTGCGCAGGTATTTGCATATCATCAATGCAGATTGATATCCCCGCAAGGGTAGCTTCTTCAAAACCCAAGGCCTTAACCTTATCTAAAAATTCAACGGTCTCCTTATGACCAAATCTATTATAGATATTTGATATAGTTTCTCCCAGTTTAGACTTGCTAAGTTCTTCATTTATAAAACCCACTCCCTTTGGTAAAATCTCGTTGAGTAACACCCTGCCAACCGTGGTATCTATTATTACCTCATTAACCCTTACCTTTATCT
>VGKN01000015.1 GCA_016867055.1 Candidatus Omnitrophota bacterium | reverse complement strand
TCTACAAATTCATCAGAGAACGGTTTTTCCCTCGCTCTGCTCGGGACTTCGCTTATTTCATTCGCTTCGCAAGACCGCCGCATTCAACCGCTCTGCCAACCTTCCGAAAATTTGATTTTTAAATTTTCGTCCCGAGCCTACTAAAAGTGGCGAGGGACATATAACTATTTCCTCACCACAAATAATTGCCTGAATGCAGCGATGTAAAAATTGCGCGTTAAATCATATCCTGTTTTTATAAAATCCGTAAAGAAAACCTCATTTTTAAAGATAAACATCAATATCAGGACAACCACGCATAAATTCACCATATAAATAAGAGACAGCGAAAACAGATACCCTGTCTCAAGTAAATCAGGCTGTTTCGTCTTCAGAAAATCCACCGTCATAACAATGTGAAATGTAAGACTAAATCCGATTAAAAAAATAAAATAATGAAAATAACCGGACAGATTATAAAATATATTTATAACCAGATATACTATAAAGAAAACTATTGTATAAACTGGCAAGAAATATGGGAACAGGGCTATTATAAAATTTGACTTTGTGGTCTTTACGGAACCACCTTTCTTTGATACCTTGAAACTCTTTAGCTTTCCCCCAAAAAACCACGCAGGTATTGCATGCATAATTTCATGCCCAAATATATAAATACGCATAGGTTTAAAAAACAAACTATGCAAGATTAAATAGGATACTGCACCAATTAAAAAATAAATTTGATTTGAAAGAAGAATTTTTATATTCCCAAGTTGCCTATAAAGTGAAATAGTAGAATAAAAACAAACAGGAAGCAATAAGATACCCAGAACAAACTTAAAATACTTCTTAATCATAATCAAGAAGGGGATATTTTCTCTACTGAGTCCATATATGACCTAAGAATGGGCGGAATTACTACGCTGCCATCTCTTCCCTGATAGTTTTCTAAAATGGCTATAACAGTTCTCGCAAGGGCAATCCCTGAACCATTAAGGGTATGAACATACTCTGCTGAGCGTCGAGCGTCAACCATGGAGCGTTTAAATTTTATATTTGCCCTGCGCGCCTGAAAGTCTTCAAAGTTTGAACAACTTGATACCTCAAGCCATTTCTCAATTCCAGGTGCCCAGGCTTCTATATCATAACACTTAGAGGCAGCAAAGCTTAAATCTCCTGTTGAAAGCACAACCACGCGATAGGGAAGCTCAAGAAGTCTTAATATCTCTTCCGCATCTTGCAGAAGTTTTTCAAGCTCCTCATAAGAACTTTCGGGCTTTACAAACTTTACGAGTTCCACCTTGTCAAACTGATGAACCCTTATTAAACCTTTTGTATCCTTGCCATATGAGCCTGCCTCACGTCTAAAACAAGCAGAATAAGCAGTGTAATAAATAGGAAGTTTATCTTCGTTTAAGACTTCATCCCGATGGATATTTGTAACAGGCACCTCTGCTGTGGGTATTAGAAAATAGTCATCATCTTTTAAACGATACATATCCTCTTCAAGTTTAGGAAGTTGGCCTGTGCCAGTCATACTCGCCCTATTTACTAAAAATGGAGGGGATATCTCTTTATAGCCATGCCTTTTTGTATGCACATCAAGCATAAAATTAATCAATGCCCTTTCAAGTTTTGCCCCTTCTTTTTTGTATAAAACGAAGTTTGAACCAGTAATCTTAGATGCTCTTGGAAAATCAATAATATCTAGAAGTTCGCTTAGTTCAGTATGAGTTCTTGGTTTAAAGTCAAATTTTCTAATCTCACCCCATGTTCTGACAATTTTATTGTAAGAACTATCCGAACCTATTGGGACTGAATTATGGGGTATATTTGGGATAGTATATAGAATTTTAGCTAAATTTTGTTCAATTTCCTCCACTTTTTTATCAATTTCGCCAATTTTTTGGGATATTATCTTCATTTCATCTATATAATTTTTAACCTCTTTTTTTTCCTTTAGTAACCTTGCTATTTCGTCTGAGGCAATATTCTTTTTATTCTTTAATTTTTCTACCTCTTGAATAAGATTTCTTCTTTCAGAGTCAAGTTTTAAGAGATAGTCTATATCTACGTTCATTCCCCTATCTTTTACAGACTTTTTTACTATTTGGAAATTTTCTCTTATAAACTTTATATCAAGCATATAAACCTCGCTATCGTTCGGTCAGTTTACAGAACTGTAAACCGTTAACTGTTAGCTCGCTCTTCATCCTTTTACCACTCCAAGAGGTTTCATCCTGCAGACACGCTTTGAAATTCCTGCATTATGCACTACCTCTACCACTTCATTTACATCCTTATATGCCTCTGGCGCCTCTTCTGCAAGGGTTTCTCTTCCTTTTGATCTAACATATATTCCTTTTTCAAGGAGTTCTTTGTCAATTGAACGACCTCTGCAGGCTTTAATAGCAGCGGCACGTGATAAACAGCGGCCTGCGCCATGACACGTTGAAGCAAATGTATCACTCATTGCTCCCTCGGTTCCTACTAAGAGATAGGAGTGCCTGCCCATATCCCCTGGAATAATTACAGGTTGACCTATATGTTTATATTTAACAGGTAATTCTGGATGATTTGGACCGAATGCCCTTGTGGCACCCTTTCTATGCACGCATACCCTTATGTCTCTTCCATCTATGTTATGTGTCTCTATCTTTGCTATGTTATGGGCTACATCATAAATCAAACTCATCCCGAGCTCCTGCCATTTTCTATTAAATACCTTCTCAAAAGTCATTCTAGTAAGATGCATAAGGCATTGCCTGTTTGCCCAGGCATAATTTGCTGCACATCTCATAGCAGATAAATATGCCTCGCCCTCTGGAGAATTTACTGGCGCACAGGCAAGCTGCCTGTCAGGCACATTTATACTATATTTTGTAAGGCATTTTAGCATACTTGCCAGATAATCATCGCATATTTGATAACCAAGGCCGCGAGAGCCTGAGTGAATCATCACCGTAATCTGTCCCTTATTAAGTCCAAACACATCAGCTATCTCTTTATCATAAATCTGGTCAATAACTTGAACCTCTAAGAAATGATTTCCTGAGCCAAGGGTTCCTGCCTGGCCCTTTCCTCTTTCGTATGCACGCTCTGAGACTGCGTTTGGGTCAGTGCCTTCTATGGCTCCATTTTCCTCTGTATGTTCTAAATCCTCGCTAACACCATAGCCCTTGGAGACTGCCCATTTAGAACCCTTTACTAAAAGTTGTTTTTCTTCGCTAAATGAAATCTTTATATCTCCACTTGAGCCAACGCCTGCAGGGATATCGTTAAATAAAGTACCAACTAATTCTTTCAATCTTGGTTTTACATCTTCTTCGGTAAGATTTGTCTTTACAAGCCTTACGCCACAATTGATATCGTAACCTACTCCGCCAGGTGACACAACTCCGTCTTCTTTTATATCTGTCGCTGCAACGCCGCCGATAGAAAAACCATATCCCCAGTGGATATCAGGCATTGCAAGTGAGTGTTTAACTACCCCTGGTAAAAATGCAACGTTTGCAACCTGCTCAAGGGCTTTATCCCTGAATATATCGCTAAGCATACGCTCAGATGCATACACAACGCCTGGAACACGCATACCAGGTTTATAGGTCTTAGGAATTCGCCACCTAAAATCATCTATTTTTTCTAATTTTCCCTGCCAGATACCAACCATTATAAAACCTCATAGAATAGAAAGTAGCGAGAAAAAATTAAAATCTCTCTACTCGTTACTCGCTACTAACTATTATACATCAAATATAAGATTTGTCTTCCAGGTGTTCTTTTCTTTTTTTATAACCATGTTGTGATAGGTAACAGCCTTTATCTCCGTCTTAAATACATCCTTTGAAGTGATATGCTCTCCTACTGCGGTTGATTCAATAGATGTGTTATTAAGCTTTGATATCTGAAACTTCTTACAAACAAATAAATTCACATTGCATTGAAACAGTAACTCCCTAAGCCAGTCATGAAGGAGTTCTTCTTGATTTCCAGAAGTAAGGTTTAGTATAAATCTTTCTTTTTCCTTTACGCGTTCCAAATCTGCAATAATGTCAAATAGTGCAAAGGCAGAATTTTCAAAGAGTTCTTTTAGAGTTCTGCCCTTTACCCTTACGCCTATATCTGCGGTATGAGAGATGAGCTTATATGGCTTCATAAAAATAAAGGTTAAGGCTCAGGCTAAGGTTAAGAATTTTTTATTCTCACCCTCAACCTCAGCCTTAACCTAAGATTTTACGTAATCTGTGAGGGCGGAAGGACTCGAACCTGTCGCTTTCGCTCCTCATAGGGGCTCCGCCCCTATGACGTCCCCACTGCCTCGATTTTGCGAAGCAAAACGGCGGGGACTGTTACCCCGAAAGCATGGGGACAATCTCCCCATACCCCTTAGGTTCTCATATTAGGCATAGCCAGTGAGGGCGGAAGGACTCGAACCTTCTACACCCACCTTAAAAGGGTGGTGCTCTGCCAGGTGAGCTACGCCCCCTCAAAATTCCATTATCTCTTTTTCTTTATCCTTTAAAATCTGTTCTATCTTCTCTACGTATCTGTCGGTTAACTTTTGAATATCCTCCTGTGTTTTAAAACTGTCGTCCTCGGTTATCTTGCTGTCCTTCTGTAATTTCTTAACATGCTCATTTGCATCCCGTCTTATTGTTCTTATTGATATCCTACTATCCTCAGCCATCTTTCTGACTAATTTCACAAGTTCTTCCCTTCGCTCCTTGCTGAGCTGCGGTATTGAGATACGTATTAGTTTCCCGTCGTTCATCGGCGTAATACCAAGTTCTGATTTAAGGATTGCCTTCTCAACCTCAGATAATATGCTGATATCCCATGGTTGTATCACAAGAAGCCGTGCATCAGGCGTAGATATTGTTGCAAGCTGCTTAAGGGGGGTGGGTGTTCCATAGTATTCCACATGAATACCCTCAACGAGGCTCGGAGAAGCCCTTCCTGTTCTGACAGCGCCAAATTCTCTTATTGTTGCCTCAATTGTCTTTTTCATTTTCTCTTCTGTCTCATATAAAACATTTTTTGTAATCATAAATCACCACCCCCTTAGTAAACCCCGCGTCTCATCCTTTAGGAGGAGGCTTTGGGGAAAAATTTATCGGCTACAGCCTTCATCCCCCCTGCTTTCTTGCGAAAGTCCTCGGAGGGGACGAAGGCAAGAAAGGGGCTTTACGAGCTACGGAGGTAAAACTAAAAGTAGGAATTAATCGGATACCGCAGTCCCAACCTTCTCTCCCAAAACCACTTTTTTTATATTTCCAAATTTTGTAAGATTAAAAACTATTATGGGAAGTTTGTTATCCATGCAAAGGCTTATGGCGGTTGAATCCATAACCTTTAAACCCTTCTTTAGCACATCCATATACTTAAGATGAGAAAATTTCCTTGCGCTTTTATCTTTATTTGGGTCAGACGAGAATACGCCATCTACCTTGGTTGCCTTCAATATAACCTCGGCACCTATCTCTATTGCCCGAAGGGCTGCTGTGGTATCAGTGCTAAAATAGGGATTACCTGTCCCGCCTACAAATATTACAACGCGACCTTTTTCAAGATGCCTTATGGCACGGCGCCTGATATAAGGCTCTGCAAGTTTTTGCATCTCAATAGCAGTCTGTACCCTCGTAAACGCACCTTTTTTCTCAAGAGCATCCTGTAAGGCTAAACCATTTATAACAGTTGCGAGCATTCCCATATAATCCGCTGTAGAACGGTCTATGCCCTGGCGAGCTGCATTAACACCCCTAAAAATATTTCCTCCCCCTATAACAACCGCCACCTCAAGACCTAGGTCTTTTATCTCTTTTATCTGGCTGGCTATTGAGCCTGCCACATTCGGGTCTATTCCGTATTTCTGTTCACCCTGAAGCGCTTCTCCGCTTAATTTCAGGACTATTCTCTTATAGATTGGCTTTTTATGTGTCATATGAGGATGCTCCTTTTTAATATTTTGAAAGGGGGTTGGATAAACCTCTCGGGCGGATATTATTCCTCACCTATTTGATATCTTACAAATCTCCTGATTATTATATTTTCACCGATTTTGGCTATTAGTTGTGTAAGATAGTCTTTTATCGTCAGATTCTGATCCTTTATAAATAGTTGTTCAAGTAAGCAGTTCTGTTTAAAAAACTCTTGCCTCTCCTCTTCCCTTAGATTCTCTATAAAATCAGAAGGCACATCCTCAATTCTTATGAACTTAGGATTTGTTGCAGCTATCTGCATAGCAATATCCCTTACAAAATTGTTGAAATTCTCATTTCTTGCAACAAAATCTGTTTCGCAATTTACCTCAACCAACACTCCAATTTTATTACTATGATGGATGTAAGAGGCTATAACACCATCCTTAGCAACTCTTGCTGACTTTTTCTTTGCGATATCCAAACCCTTCTTTTTTAAAATCTCAAGGGCTTTTCCCATATCCCCATTTGCGTCTTCAAGAGCATCCTTACAATCTATAACACCTGCCCCTGTCTTTTCTCTAAGTTCTTTTATAAGTTCAACGTTTATCACTATATTTAACCTTCCTTTTTAACCTTTACAGATTTCTTTTTTCTTTTTATTTTTTGTTCTTCCTCTGTTGGTAATTCCTTCTTAATAAGTCCCTCTGCAATCTTTTCCTCAAACTCTATGCCAGATACCATTTTTCCATCAGAAGCAACTGTTTCTTTTGCGGGCTCTTTCATCTCTTCTATCGGTTCCTGTATCCTTTTGCCTTCAAGTATGCTGTCAGCAACAATAGATATAATAAGTTTTATTGACTTTACGGCATCATCATTCCCAGGGATAGGATAGGCAATCCTGTCTGGGTCACAGTTTGTATCAACAAGGGCAACTACCTCAATACCAAGCCTGTTAGCCTCATTCACAACAAGTTCTTCTTTTTTAGGGTCAATGACGAAGATAGCTTTTGGCAGTTTATCCATCTCAATGATACCGCTCAGATTTTTTTCGAGTTTTCCTATCTCTTTCTCTAAAGAAGCTATCTCTTTCTTTGGAAGGGCATTGAAAATACCCTCCTGCTTCATCTTATTTAACTCTTTAAGTCTATTTACGCTCTTTCTTATTGTAGAGAAATTTGTAAGCATGCCGCCAAGCCACCGCTGATTAACGTACGGCATAGAACATCTTGCAGCCTCTTCCTTTATAATATCTTGAGCCTGTTTTTTTGTGCCAACAAAGAGTACCATTTCTCTATTCTTAATTACTCCCTTTAAGAAATTTGAAGCAGTCTCTATCGCCTCTGCTGTTTTTTGTAAATCTATTATATATATTCCCTTTTTTTGACCAAATATATACCTTGCCATCTTAGGATTCCACTTTCTTGTCTGGTGACCAAAATGAACGCCCGCCTCAAGAAGCTGTTTTATAAGTCCTTCTGCCAATTTAAAACCTCCTTTTTCTAAAGAGCCCTTTTTTTCTCACTTCAAAGTTCTTCTTATGAGCAGGAAAGGGCCGGGGTAAACCCCGCACTTCGTCCTAAAGGACGAGGCTTTTGGGGAAAAATTTATCAACTACACCCTTCATCCCCGCTATAAATGACGGGAACTTACGAGGTGCGGGGTGAAGTTGAAGTATTATATAAAAAATCATTTACTTTTGCAATATAATTTCTATTTTCTATCTAAACTGCATAGCATAATATCTTTTATATGCCCCATTTTTTTCTAATAGTTCGTCTTGAGTGCCCATCTCAACTATTCTGCCATTCTCCAATACGACTATCTTTGAAGCATGTCTTATAGTAGAAAGCCTATGGGCTATTAAAAATACTGTCCTACCTCTCATAAGGTTTTCTATGGCTTGTTGGACTAAAAGTTCGCTTTCGGAGTCAAGCTGTGAGGTAGCCTCATCCAATATCAAGATGGGGGGATTCTTAAGTACTGCCCGCGCAATAGCAACCCTTTGCCTTTCGCCTCCAGATATCTTAAAACCCCTTTCGCCGAGTATTGTGTCATATTGCCTTGGCAATCTCATAATAAAATCATGGGCGTTGGCTACTTTTGCTGCCTCAAAAACAGCTTGCCTGGGTATATCTAACCTGCCATAGGTAATGTTTGCAAATACTGTATCATTAAAAAGTATGGTCTCTTGAGTAACTATTCCTATTCTCTCTCTTAGGGATTTCAGGGTAATCTCCCTTATATCCTTTCCATCTATAAGTATTGCACCCTTTAAGGGATCATAGAAACGGGGAATAAGATTTACTAGTGTAGTCTTTCCTACGCCAGAGGGCCCAACAACTGCTATTATATCACCTGCCTTGACAGAAAAATTTATATCTTTTAAAACCTCCTGACCGTCATAGTTAAAACTTACATCCTTGAATTCTATCTTTTCTTTAAAATGGCTTAATTCTACTGCATCCTTAGATTGAGTTATTAAAGGTTCTGTGTCTAATATTACAAATATTCTTGTGGCTGCAGCAAGAGCCTGCTGATTTACTCCATATACTCTGCTCAATCTGTTAAAGGGCCTTACAAGTGAAAGGAGTGCTGCCAGATAGGCTATAAAAGCCCCGAGGCTAAGTCTTCCCAAAACTACCTCTTTACCGCCAAACCAAAGTATAAAAACTGCTGTCACAATCCCAATAAATTCCGAGAAAGGACCTATGGCTATCATTCTCTTTATGCTTTTCATATTTATTTTATAAAATTGATTGTTCTGCTGGATAAACCTGTTTCTCTCATAATCCTCCATTGCAAATGCCTTAACTATTCTCATGCCTGTAATGGTTTCATATAACATTGTATTTATATCTGCCATCTTCTCCTGCGACTGTCTGCTTATCTTTCTCAGTTTCCTTCCTATTTTAACGATAGGAAGCACTACAAGTGGTGGAATAATTAAACTTACCAGCAAAAAAAACCAACTTATTGAAAAAGCGACTTTTATTATAAAAATGGCGCAAAGACATACCAAAATCTGTAGGCTATGATATATAAGGTCTGTCAGACCTTCGGTGATAGAATTTTGAATAACACCTGCGTCATAGGTTATCCTTGATACAAGGGTCCCGGCACGATTAGTATCAAAATAATTAATGGGGAGTGTAAGAAATTTAGAATAAAGTACCTCCTTTATATCCCTGACAACCCTTTGGCTTGCATCGTTCATAAAGTAGGATTGGAAAAATGTAAATAATGCCTTGAGCATAAATACTAAAATAAGCCAAAATATCATATAATTTAAAAGTCTATAAGGCGGAATTGAATTTATCCTTATAATAAGGGCTTTTAAAAAATCAGGGATATAACCTGTTATAACTATTGGTTTTCCACCCAATACCCTATCTACAAGTGGAATTATCATTCCTATTGAAACACCACTTGTAAATACGCTTGACAGGATCATAAAAAGTCCTTCGATAAAAGTCTTATATATTCATTCATAGTCTTTTCTATTTAAATCCTGAATGTTATCATATAAAATTTATTATGTCGAGCTTGATAAGAAATTACCTGTCTCTAAGATTGTTATTTTTTTCGTCCGGTCTTACGCAGTTGATACTCAACATAGCCTGCAAGAACCTCCTGCACTTTCATCGGAGGTGGAACAACAAAATAATGACTAATTATAGCATGTGCCATCTCGTGTCCTAACATACCTACTTTCAAATCCGCCAGAGATATATAAACCGTATTTATGTCATTTATATAAAAAGAGGGGCTATTCAGATTTTTGTTATAAATTCTATCAAATATCCGATTGAGTGTGCTTAAATCGCGACATATCTTAATATTGCCCTTGAAACTATACATATGTATGTCCAGGATATCAGAAACTTCAAGAAAAAGCTCGTCTATGGTCTTAGAAAGGATAACATCAAGATTTTTAGTACCGTTAACTGGTTTGTTTAATAAATGCAGGGAAGGGCCAAAATCTATTTTTTGTAGAATATCTAATATGTCTATATCCGGTTGATAATAAATGATAAAATATTTACCTTCGCATTTTTTGTAAATGTCATCGTCCTGCGCAAAAACTAATTGTGTAACGGTAAGGAGTAGGGCAAAAAAAAATAAGCCCTTCCTAATAAATTCTTTTCTTTTAATCATTGCAAGTCACCATATAACAAAAATCATATTTAATGACTACTATATCTTAAAATAATCTAGTGCCTTCTTAATGTTTTCTATAATCTTTTTAGTTTCTTCGGCATATATCTTTTGGTCCTCCAATATCTTCGAATCTAAAAATTTATCTTTTGAATTTATTAAGAGCTGGGATTGGTTTTTTAATTCTACTATTACATCCTTTAATCTCTTAACCATATTATCAATGCTTAAGGCAATGTCTTGCAACTGGTCATTTTTTCGGATACGAAAATCACCCTTTAAATCCCCTGATTCAATTTTACTAAACTCTCTCTTGAATCTATATAATGGGCCTGCTATTCTATGGGAAATAAAAAGTGTTAAAAACATAGTTGCTATAGCAACTACAGCAGTACTTATAATAATTATCTGGATTAAAACCGGCAGGAGAAAATCTGAGGTTGTCATAACTGTGGCGCGCAAATTCTGGAAGGTTACGGTGGTTGAACTACCGCTTAATAAACATAACAGAATACCTGTTGTCAGTGAACCCAGAATAACAAGCAAACAGAATTTTATAATAAAATGTGTCTGAAATTTTTTTTCAATGAAATAAACCCGTCTCTGGTTTGCTCTCGCCATCATTTTTACCTCCTCCTTTTGATACACAAATTATAAATTCGTATCTATTAGTGTGTGATTAGTGTTTATTTATGTATTCTATACCAAGTGCTTTTTTGTCCACCTCTATCTTAGCTTTTTTACGCAGCTCCTCAACCCAGTCATTAAACGCTTGGGCTTGTTTTTGACGCAACAGCTGTAATTTTATCTCCTTATATACCTCTGGAAATGGTTTTTCTATAAGCTTCTTTTTAACCATTTCATTATAATATGCCTCAATCTCACTATCAGAAACCTGCGTCTTTAAGGCAAGTTCGTTGCTCTTATTGTTAATAACGATTTTAAGGAGAGACTGCTCATAGAAACGTTCAAGGTTTTTTAAAAATTCCCTATCTTTGTTTAGACCGAGACACTCGGCCTCCTGAAGAAGAAGCTTTCTATTTATTATGTTTTCCAGAAATTCTTCCTTTTGAGCATCTGGGCCTAGCCATTCTGCCGAGGTATTTTTAAACTCTTCTTCAAATTCTCCTTGAGTAATTGTGTAATTATTAATTTTAACTACGAACTTTTTCTGTTTGGGTAAGTTATCGCAGCCTATTAACAACAATAGAAATAAAAAAAATATATACCTCTTCATTGTATCCCCCTTCTTTTCACAGTTTTTTATATTATACTATACTCAAAGAAATTACTCAAAAAATAAAAAAGGGCAAACTTGATTTGCCCTTAGCATTATTAATCTTTTTGATTTAAAATATTATTTACTTCTTTTTCTTCTTCTTTACTTCTTCCAAAATCGGCAAAAGACCCTCGTGACCCTGAATATTTATTATTCCATCTATGAACTGATATGCGCCTTCCTCTAAGATAAATTCTCCAAAGGCTGACATATCGCTAAGAATCAAAGGATGGTAGAAGAAGATAGGCCCCGGTATATCAAAGGTATTAATCTGATATTTGGCTAATTGCTCTAAATAGGGTAAAGTAAAGCCTTGACGTAGTGCACTGTAAGCTAATGACATTAAATAAGCTGATAAAGACGGCCAGACTCTTATTCCGTTGAAATATACATTTCCCGGAGGATATAGCGGAAATGGGTAGCTTGCAGGGATAAATAGGGGTATTGGCAATAAACCTATAGTGCCGGTAAGAATTCCGCTCGTACGACCAACTACGCCTCCGATATTAAGGATCAGGTTGCCGTTAACATTAACATTTAAGGATGGTCCTGTTACAGTGATCGTTCCTTGCGGAACACTGATATATGTATCGCCGCCCGAAATAATATGTGGTCCGGAACCTGTAGCATAGATTGAACCTGTATCAGCAGTAATATCCACTACCGAATTAATAGACCTAACCGTACCGGTAGTTATAGTCAAATCTCCGGCAGTTGTTCTTATGGTTACTGAATCTTCGCCTGTAATGTGCCCTAAGGTGCATGTGCCATGGGCCAACAGATCTATCTTCCTGCCCGCGGTTATATTATCAAATGTAACGGTATTGCGTTCCTCGATATAAATATCTCCGCCAGCGCTGCATTTTAAAATAACAGCGTCTATATCAATATCGCCGTCGGTTATACTTGATCCAATACTTCCTCTAGTAGCGGTAAGGTCTACTGTGCTTCCTATAATATTAGTTGTTTCGGTTGGTGTAGTATCACTAATGTCTCCTGTTTGAGTAATAAGCGTGACTTTATTATTTCCTAAATTTGAGTTTATAGTGCCTGAGTCAGAGAAAGTAACCGCGCCGGTAGTAACACTAACATCTCCACCTGTCGAAACCAGGCCATGGAAGTTAGTCGTGCCTGAACCTGCGAGCTGGGTTACTGTTGCAGTTGTAGTCACATCCTGAAAATCCACATTCCCTGCATTATTTATAGTAAGACTTGTCAAAGCAGTTGCGCCACCAACTGTGCTATTGAACTTGATATTTCCCGTGCCTGCTGCAAGTGTAAGCGTTTGTCCTCCATCTACCTTAGCATTGTAGGTCTGATCTTTATTAGCAGCTGAAGTATCTATGGTTACTGCGCCCCCTGTGAGGTTGAGCTGGTCTGTGGCTGCATTGCCAAAGGTTACTGCACCGTCTGAGCTAAAGGTAAGCCCGTCTAAATTAACAATAGCGTTATTCAGTGTGGTTGGGGTATCTCCTGCTCCAATGGTGACATTATCCTGGAATGTTATAGCACCTGCTCCATTGGCAGAGGTTATGCCTGATGAGGTTCTAAGGGTGCTTACGAATGTGGTAGAGCCTGCTGAGTTAATGGTAAGGGCTGCACCTACTCCATCGCCTATTGGTGTAACAGAGCCTACTTGTGCGTTAAAGGTTGCAGTATCTGCGGTATTTAAGGTAAGGTCTTGAGCACCGTCTACAAGTGAGTTGACTGTAAGGGTATCTCCAGCTCCTGTGGTCTGGATGGTTACTGCGCCTCCCGTGAGGTTGAGCTGGTCTGTGGCTGCATTGCCAAAGGTTACTGCACCGTC
>VGKN01000014.1 GCA_016867055.1 Candidatus Omnitrophota bacterium | reverse complement strand
GATTAATTATAGCATTAATTAATAAAAAAATTTTTTAATATATCAGGATTCAAAAGGTTATTTAAATCTTCTAACAGGATTAAATATAAGTAAAAATGGATTTTTATAATTTTGTAAGTTTTATAGGAATATTCGCTTTTATGTTCGCCGCATGGTTATTTTCTAACAACCACAAAATAATAAACTGGCGCGTGGTAATCTGGGGAGTAATTTTTCAATTAATCTTCGCATTTATTATATTCAGATTCCCTGCGGGCGTAGGTTTTTTTAATTACGTGAACAATATAGTTATTAGAATCTTTGCCTTTGCAAAAGAGGGGATATATTTCCTTTTTGGGCCTCTTGCAATATCGCCTGGTATCAAAGGCCCGAATGGCGAAGAGTCTATAGGTTTTATTTTAGCAATACAGGCGCTTCCCACAATTATTTTCTTTTCATCCCTAATGGCTCTTTTATATCATATAGGTTTTATGCAGATGATTGTAAGTGTTTTTTCTAAGTTATTTGCCAGACTTATGAAAATAAGCGGGGCAGAATCACTGTGTAGCGCAAGCAATATATTTGTGGGCATAGAATCAATGTTGACTATAAGGCCTTATATTGAGACTATGACAAAGTCTGAGTTCTGTACGATACTCACAGCTGGAATGGCAACTGTTGCCTCAACCGTTTTGGGCATATATGTAAGTTTCTTACAAGATACGTTTCCTACAATAGCAGGCCACTTAATCTCTGCATCAATATTAAGTGCTCCAGCAGCTATTGTTATGTCAAAACTGATTTTTCCTGAAACAGAAAAGCCTAAAACGATGGGAGAACATATAAAGGGAGAATATCTGTCCTCTTCAAATTGGATAGAAGCCATTATTAGAGGTGCAAATGAAGGAGTAAGACTCTGCGTAGGGATATGCGCTTTGCTTCTGGCTTTCTTAGGACTTTTAGCAATGGTGAATGGTGCTTTGTTGGGGGTAGGAAAACTGTTTCATTTAGAACTATCCCTCCAGGGTATTTTGGCATATTTATTTAAGCCACTTGCCTTTTTCTGCGGAATTGCGCCAGAGGATGTGAATCTAATTTCCAAGTTGTTTGGAGAAAGGGCAATCGTAACAGAGATGGTGGCGTATCAGCATTTAGCCGAGTATATAAGAGAAGGTCTTATTTTATACCCACGCTCTGTTGTGATTGCATCTTATATTCTCTGCGGATTTTCTCATATTGCATCGCTTGCTATATTTGTAGGTGGAACCGCAGCGCTTGCACCAAAAAGAGCGAGGGAAATTGCCTCACTTGGATTTAGAGCCCTCTTTGCAGCCACCTTAGCTTGCCTTATGACGGGCGCTGTAGCAGGTATATTTTTCTATTCCAATCAAACAGTTATCCTAATACCAAGATAATGCCCATTTTTATATATGCAGATAAATAAGGTTCTCGCGCGTTCAATATTGAATAAGTCCAAAATTACAAATTATACTATAAATTGTTATACCGGATGTCAGCATTCCTGTATATATTGCTATGCAAGATTTATGAGAAGGTTTACAAATCACAAAGAAAGATGGGGAAGTTTTGTGGATGCGAAGGTAAATGCGCCTGATTTATTGGAAAAGCAACTTAATAGACCAGATGTTAATGGTGAGGTAATGATGTCTTCTGTATGTGACGGCTGGCAAGGGCCAGAAGAATATTTTAAGCTTTCCAGAAGATGCCTTGAGATTCTACTCGTTAAATCAAAATTATCTGTAACAATCCTGACAAAGAGTTTTTTAATAAATAGGGATTTTGATATTTTGGAAAGGTTTAAGGAGAGGATTAATTTAGGGATTACTATAACCACCTTAGAGCCTTCTATTCAACGTCTTATTGAGCCCTACTCATCAAAGACAGACGAGAGATTAAGTCTACTAAAAGAGGCTAAGGATAGATTGATAAATACCTATGCATTCGTTGGACCACTTATACCCGGCTTTTCAGATACCGAAGAAAGCTTAAATAATATCTTTAAGCATCTTGGTTTGTTAGGTATATCAAAGATTTATGTAGATAAATTGAATTATTTTAATTGGTTTTATAGGGATATTAAAGAAATCCTAAGGCCGAGGTATCCAAAAACATTCAATATATATTTTGAGCCATTAAGGAATCCCATTAAAGTGGATTTTTATACAAGAGATCTTGAAAACAGGGTTAAAAAAATTGCTAAAAAATATAACCTCGAGGATAGAATAAGTATATTATTTTGTTGATATGAAATATAATTTTATTGTAAAATACATTAAATCGTTCCATTTTGCTATTTGGAATTTTGTAAATTTTGATATTTGGATTTAAACAAAAAGGGGGTGTTTAATATGGCTTTTGCAAGAAGGGTAAAACAGATAGTCGCAGTTACTCCCAACAGGATAGGTATGTTTGCAGAGTTGAGCTCTGCGATATCGGATATAAGCGTAAATATAATAGCCCTATGCGCCTATGGCGTGGCTGACAAGGCAAACTTTATGATTATAACAGATAATAATCAAAGGGCTATCTCTGCCTTAAAAGCAAAAAGGTATGAAGTGGTGAAGGAAGAGGATGTAGGAGTGATTAGTCTTCCAAACAGAATAGGTGAGGCAAGGCACCTTGCTGATAAATTTGCAAAAGCAAATATTAACCTTGAATATTGTTATGGCACAACAGGGGATAGCAAGGAATCGCTATTTGTATTTGCTACTAAAGAATTGGATAAGGCAATCGAGGTATTAAATAAATAACGAACAAAGGTATAAAGCGTAGAACAGAGTGTTAAGTAATTCCATCTGCACCACAAAGGCGCAAATTTTTCTCATCTTTTAGATGATAGTATAAATAGCACAATAATCACCTGCCCTGTAAGGTTTTAACGCCTTGTAATCCTCTCCGATCCTTTTCCTAACAGAGGATTTACCTGCCTCCACAAAGCTCCCTTTTTTGCTTTCGCAAGAAAGCAGGGATGATGAAGGCTGTATTGATAAAATTTTTCCCCAAAGTCAAAAATGATATAGTTCTAAACACTGTATTTTAGGGATTATAAATTTATATCTGTGGAAACATAATAGGTTTTGACAAGCTCATCCCTTTCGGTATCTACTTGTTTTATCTCCTTTATCGAAGCCTTTGTAAAAATGGATGACACAGTGACCACTCTTTGCATCGTAATGCTAAGAGGGTATTTTAAAAAGTAAAATATAAAAAACAGAAGTATTAAAATTCCATAGGCTTCTGTGAGTGTTAAGAATTTGCTTTGCCATAACCAAAGACTAGTTATGATTGAGGCTATATAGATGAGACCGATTATACCAACAGTGGTGCCGCAACGAGGCGATACTGTTAATGCCTTTTCTCCACCACTTATTCTCCTTACTGCCTCTATGAATGCCATACCAACGTTTATTGCGTTTATAGGTGTATTAATTCTAAAACCGTCAGAATCTGACTGGCCTCCAAAAACCGGGAGATTGTGGTCTAATAATACATTAATGGTGGCGTGTTCTATCCCATGATTTATAATCAGCTTTTTTCTTTTCTTAAGAAATAGCATAATAACAAAATCTAATGTTGAAAAGATTTCTATAGCAGTCACTACAAAACCAGAAAGCATTATAAGTATCAATGGCACAAAAAAGAAGATAAGCGCAAAAGAAAACATAAATTTTAGAATAACACTTATAGAATTATCTACAAAAATAACAAATATAAAACTTATTAACAATATAGATCCACTTGGCAAAATAAACGTAAGAAAATCAAATGTTAGTCTGTCAGACAAATACTCACGCGTCTTCTTTTGCTTCCAGGATGCAACTTCCATACCGGTACCAGGAACTTTTCTTAGTTTTATGTTTTTGCACTTTTTACAATATAGTTTCCTTGCTTCTTTTTTAGGCAGGATTTTGTTAATTAGGTACTCACACTTTGGGCATGCATATATATCTTTAGACATGTCCATTATATCTACTTTTCCTTTACATTTTGGACACCAAGTATACTCTGGGCCATCTGCTAGTAATATATCACATTTATTACATATATAAACTGGGACATATTTATTCTGCTTGTTCATTCTTTAAGCAACTTCTTTCTCTTGGGCAAGAGGTTTCGGGGAAATACTACTAAATGGTGCCGAGGGAGGGAGTTGAACCCTCACGACCTTACGGTCACCGGTTTTTGAGACCGGATCGTATACCAGTTCCGACACCTCGGCATCATTTAACCTTTTCTATAAAATGAGAAGGGTTCTTTTGCTTTAGGCGGGCCTAAGATTATGGAGAGTAAAATCCCTTCCTTTAATTTCTTCTGTGTTAAGTCTAATCTGTAAATGAGTTTTTCTGGTTCTTTATATAATCTCTGTTCCTTAATTTCTTCCTCAATCAACGAAGATGCTAACAGGGTTTCTTCCGCCTTCAGTATAGATTCAACAGGTTCTGGAGTCTCTGGAATTTTTTTAAAGGATTCTGTTTCTGGTTTCTTATACTCAATAGTTTCTGAATAATCCTCAAATGTTCTTTTTTTCTTTTGTGGCAGGGGTGTTTTTGGCAGTCGCTTCATAGTAGAAAATATACCCACAAGCCACATTATTACAATTATTAAAAATACTAGAGAATTAAACAGCTCGTCAAATGACATTATTCCTTTTCCTTTTTCTCTTCAGGGCCTGCAATGCGCTCTCTCATCCTTGTATCTGCCTGAATATTTTTTAAATTGTAATAGTCTAGGACGCCCAATTTTCCCTCTCTAAATGCCTGGGCGATTGCCCTTGGAACCTCAGACTCTGCCTCAACCACTTTAGCCTGCATCTCCTGTGTGCGCGCCCTCATCTCCTGCTCCTGAGCCACTGCCATTGCCCTGCGTGTCTCGGCTTTAGCACGCGCTACCTTAAGGTCTGCCTCTGCCTGATTTGCCTGAAGTTCTGCACCTACGTTTTTACCGACATTCACATCTACAATGTCAATAGATAAAATCTCAAAGGCGGTTCCTGCATCAAGCCCTTTGGATAAAACTGTTTTTGATATAAGGTCAGGATTTTCAAGAACCTTTTTATATGTCTCTGCAGCGCCAATAGTGCTTACAATACCTTCGCCAACCCTTGCAATAATGGTCTGTTCAGTTGCCCCACCCACAAGCCTCTCAAGGTTTGTCCGAACAGTTACGCGCGCCTTTGCCTGAAGTTGAATACCATCTTTTGCTACCGCATCAATTGTCCTTTCTTTTTCAGGAGGGGCGTCTATTACCTTTGGGTTAACAGAAGTCTTCACTGCATCAAGTAAGTCTCTCCCTGCAAGGTCTATTGCACAAGCGCGTTGGAAGGAAAGACTTATACCTGCCTTATCTGCTGAGATTAAGGACTTAACCACCCTTATCACATCACCCCCAGCAAGATAGTGTGCCTCAAGATTATCTGTGGTTAGCGGAAGCCCTGCTTTATGAACCATAATAAGTGAAGGGACAATGACCCTCGGTTCAACATTTCTTAGTCTCATCCCTATGAGGCTGAATATGCTTATCTTTACACCCGCAGCAATTGCAGCAATCCAGAGTCTTACAGGGATTAAATAGACAAACAAGAACAAAAATACAACTATACCAATTGCAACGAAAAATACTATCATCTCTTACCTCCGTGGTTATAATAAAAGATGTCAAGTATCAGAGTGTCAAAGTATCAAAGAACCAAAATGACAAAGTTTTTTCTCTGACACCTTGATACATTGACGCCTTAATATCTCTGTTTTAATACTATCGCTTTCTCTCTTCCCTTACAACTATTCTATTTCCTTCAATCTTAATTACCTTGATTTTTGTGTCGTTTTCAAGAAAAATGCCCTCGGTAGTCACATCAAATCTTTTTCCCTCAATCTTTGCTGAGCCGGATGGTCTTAAGGGTGTAATGGCTACGCCTTCTTTACCTATAAGATAATCAAGGTTTTCTGAATGACTAAAGCCCTCTTCTTTTGATTCTACCTTATTTAACTTAAGTTTTTTCCATATAGCAGTTTTTGGAAATAGTTTTAGACTTATAAAAATAATTATGAGGGAGCCAATAGAGATTAATATGCCCATAAGCGGGCTTAATCTTGTATATGCGATATAAGATGCAATGCCTAAAAATGTAAGGCCAGAAATTCCCACTATGCCGAAGCCGGGTATTATAAAAAGCTCAATCAAAAGCAATATAAATCCAACTACTATCAAGGTTAAAACTAAAAACCAGTCAGGCATCGTCTCATCCTTTGCTGCTTAGAAAGCAAACATCAAAATTTAAACAGACTTAACAATTATTCTATTTCCTTCTATGCTTACAACTTGTATTTCTTTATCTTGGTCTATAAAATCTCCTTCAGTAATTACGTCTAATATTTCGTTTCCAAAGATTGCCCTTCCCGAAGGCCTAAGAATAGAGATTGTCTTTCCATGTCTTCCGAGATACTTGGAAAGGTCTTTAGCAGAGGTATAACCGCTTTGGGTTTTTTCACTCGTCGCTAATACTACCTTTTTCCATATCCCTGTATGAGGAAAAAATTTCATTATCAATAAGGTGAATACAAATGTGGCTATAAGCGAATATGTAAGAATGTAAAGTGCTTGGACAATATCGGTTTTTGGTATCTGAAATGGATGTTTTATAAGTGATAAAAAAGCGCCCAAGAGTATTAGTGTAATTCCGAGCGCACCTATTATACCAAATCCTGGAATCAAAAATATCTCAGCAAGAAGCAAAATTATACCTGCTATGAATATCAATATCTCAATCCAGTTTGCAAGCCCTATAAGATAGTGCCCCCAGAAAAAAAGCGCAAGGCAGATAAGGGCAATTGTACCGGTTAACCCCCATCCGGGTATTTTAAGTTCAAATATCATACCAAGAAAACCAAGGGTAAGAAGGAGGGAACTTACAATCGGATTTGTTATAAAGCGCACCAGGATTTCTGACCAGTTTGGATGACTTTCTTTTATTGGAATACCCTCAAGGTTATAAAATTTTAGAAGAGCGTTTCTATCCTCAATTATCTCCTTGGCGAGGTTCAGTTCTTTTGCGTCTTTCGCGCTTAGATTCAGAAGTTTACCCTTTTGTTTAACCGTTCTTATCTCCTTAAACTCATTTTTCTTTAGTTTGTGTTTTAGTTCTTCAAATTCTTCAGTAGTTAGCGTTTCCTTGGTTTGTTTTATTTCAACGAGTTTTAGTTCAATATCCTTATCAACCATACCCTGGGCGATATTCTGTGGATGGTTATTCTCCTCTGCAATGGATTTAAACTTTGCCCTTATAGCAGAAATTGTTTTTTCGTCGGTTGCATTTTCAGCGGAGCCAAACATATTCAATCTCGGCTCAGCAGAGCCAATACTTGAGCCAGGCGCCATTATGATATCTTTGCAGGCGAGCGAGATTAAGGCGCCCGCTGACCATGCCTCACCGCTTATATATGCAATCGTCACATTATCCTTAAGTTCCTTTATGGACTTACAAATCTCAAGCGCTGCATCCACCCTTCCGCCAAAGGTATCAATTTCAAAGATATAGATTTTAATTTCTTCCTGCTTAGATTCTGCTAATATTCTTTTAACAAATCCGCTTAATCCTAGGTCAATAGTGCCTTTTACGGGGATGATTAATACAGTTGATTCTTTAGTGGAGTTTACGTCGCCATAGAAAGTAGTTATAACAAGAGATAGCATAAGGAAAATGAAAATTAGAAGTTTATTTTTCATAAGAAGTTTTAGATAAGCAAAGTAAATTCTGGTGATCCTTAATAAAATTTAATTAATCTATGTTAAGGTACCTCCCCCGCTGATTCGTTTTGCATTCGCAAAAGCGAATCAACACGGCAGTGGCTTGCATCCAAATTAATTAGTTTATAGGAACGGTTTGTCCGCTTAGTGCCTACACTACATTAAAAAACTTCTCTAGACGACGCTATGCCGAGCCTCTTCCGAATAATGCTTGAGAACGACTCGCTTCGGGGGCGGGCGTGGGTGCGGGCACGCCCGCCCCAACGACTACCCTTTACGGTGGCAAAAATTTGATACATCAAAGAAACAAAGAAGATCCTTACAACTTAGCTTATCGTCATTTTATAGCAACTTATTTTACCCAGTCCTCTTGCATCAATATCGCATTTTTTATAACCGTACAATTTCTCTGAGCTCACATTAGCAGGATCGGTAGGAGTTAGCCGGTCCCAGAAACTCTGAGAAAAAATTATTTCATTACTAGCCGCTATCGAATTCAATCTTGCACAACGATCTACTGATAAACCAATAGGATCAAACGAAATAGCTTCTGAAATTGAACCGTTATAAGTCGGACCAAAATCGATTGAAATCTTTGCGTTTATTTTAGATTTTCCTGTATAAATTTTTAAATTATCGAAGCTTTGAATTACTTCAATAGCACATTTTAAAACTTTCCCCGGTTCTTTCAATTTATCAAAACAAGCAAATACTTCGTCGCCAATTGTCTTTACAACATTGCCTTCATATTTATTTATGATTTCTGCTGCTCTCTCTAAGAAAATGAGCTGTCTACTAATCCACACTAATTCGGGTTGCTCAGTATCCAAACAGTTCTTCTTAAACTCTGTAGAGCCACATAAATCTGCAAAAAGGAGGTATATTTCTTCTGGCTGTCCAAATCTCTGCTCAAAGATTGGCAGCAGTTTTACAATCTTCTTCTTATTAGCCATTATAATTATTTTTCAACAGAGCCACTAAACGTATTCATAACAAAATCTTCACCTGTTAAAGTCAAAGACCAGTTCTTATTTACATAATTTAAAAATCCTTTTCTCTTCCCTTGATTTAATATGTCAGTATAATTTAAACTGTTCCAGCTTGGATATGAAATATCTTTAAAGCAATTAGATACATCGCTACTTTTTATCTCGCTGGTCTTTTGGATTTTCTGTAAATAGTAAACAAAAAATACTGCAATATCGGGACGAGAATCTACTTTATTTGCTTTAATATATTTGTTATAAAACTCATTTATATTCACATCTCCCTGAACTCCTTTGGGCTCAACTGAAGGAATAGATTTTGTCTCTTTCTTTATTGATGCCTTGCCCGTATAAAATTTCTCAAAATATTCCTTTTCTTTCGTTTCAACCCATTCTTTATCTGTACTTTCCACCTCAAAACCAACATCACCAAAGTTTAAAGCTATTTTATACTTCTGTTCCATTTTACACCTCCTGATATTTTCCACTTTTCAAAATGGTTTTTAATGCAAGTTTCTATTTGGTAGCTTTTTCACTCAAGATTTTCTCGCAAACTGTCTTCAAAATCTCGTCGGAGGATTTTCTTTTAATAGCTGGCTGCTCTTTGTCGATTTCAATAGTTTTAAATATATTTATCAGTTTCTCATAAAAGCCATCTCCAAAGAAATAATCCCAGAATTCCTTTCCAACTAAAACAATATCCGCACTCTCATAGACTTCCTTACCCCATATTTTAGAAATTTGGCTCTTAATACCATAACAAAAAGCTACGGTGCTCACGCATTTCGGATCTTTCGCTTTCAGTTTATCAAATGCACTTTTAGTCTTCCTGAGGGCAGGACGAGTAAATCCTTCGGGACCGCTCTTTAGCTGCACATAATGAATTTTGTTATCTTTCTTTATTACAAGATCTATATCTTCTATATTGGCTTCGGAATCTAAAATTTTCGCTATCTCTTGCAATAAACTTCCAAAAGAAGTTACAATGCCACGTTGCAACCTTTGTGTAATAAAGAATTTCCAGATTTTTTCTTCGCTATCGAGCTTGAGCGCGCCAGCTAAAAATGGATTTATTGCTAAATCATCTCTTTTTAGCTTTTCATATTTCTGAGTCATTTCAATTATATATTCTGCTATCTTTTCGCGTATTCTTTGTTCTTTAATCTTATCCATTATGCCTTTCTCCATATTAAAATACTCTCATAAAATGCGCTTTCCCTGCGTCCGGTTCGCCTATTCACATGTCGTTCAACTCTACCAATAGATTTAAAACCAACAGATACCGCATTATAAAGATTAAATTTGTCGCAAACAACTATTGCCATTATCCCATCCTTTGACATATGTTCTCTTGTATGCAAAAAAACATCGTTGATTCCTTTAATATAATCTTTCTGTGCTTGCTCAGATTGACCGTTCTTCGCAGGGCCTATTTCTCTCGTATCATTATTTTTTAATCCCAGCAGTTCATAAGAGTATCTGTGTTGTTCATGATAATCAATTAATCCAACATAAGGAGGTGACGTAAAAACCATATCAATACCTTTTGGCAATCTTACTTGACGAGAATCGGCATGGCGAACCTCTACGGACGCTTTTGTTCTAATCTTTGCAAATTCCTTTATTCGGTCTATAGTATCCAATGTATAACGAAATAAAAACTTGTATGCTTCGTTAACTGGCTGACATGTCCGGCTATGCTTGTAGCAAAAATATGGAGCGGTCTGAGGTTTTTTGGGAAAGTCTAAATCGAAGTGTGTAACCAGTCTTGCGGAACGGGCAGAACGCGATAGAATAATCTTAAGCAAATCTTGATAGGTATAATCCTTTATTAAGTGCAAATAAACCAGAAGATCCCTTTGCGCATCCTTAGCAAACCATGTCTTAATATATTCATTTTCGGCATTAATTAACTTGCTTATTTTTTCTTCGCTACGAGATTTTATCTTGAGCTCGTGTGTCCTCCTTAAAATATCGCGTAACTCTCCCTCAACTAATCTTAAATCGTATTTAGCAGTTTTTACCCTAGAAAGCAAAACATTAAATTCAGATATATCTGTCCCAATAGAATCAATACCTAGAACATTTGCCTCAACAAGGGTAGTTCCACAACCACAGAAAGGATCATAAACCAAATGAGGCTGATATTTTCTTAGAAAAATCTCTACGAGCTGCGGAATAAACTTTCCTAAATAAGGATGGAGCCGATGAACATGTTTTGTCCTTTCCCGCTCTGGCAAATCACGCTCGCGCCAATTTAGATTTAAATCTGAGAGCTTAGTATTAGGATTGACACTGGCAAAATCCCGCAGAGGCTCTTCATGGTATTTCTTAGCAACTAATTGAGCAACTGCATTATCATACATAGCTTACTTAATCCTTCCTACTACAATAGACGTATGAAACAGAAAAATCTAACACAAAATTTTTAAAGTCTACCTACGAACAAAAAACCTTCGCCTTTTTAAGCGAAGGTTTTAATTATTTTTATCCCTCAATTTCTCTTGGGATGGCTTGTGCCACGTGGCAGTTCCCCCTTCGAAACATACCACCTTTTGCCTGATTATAGTTTTATTATAAACATGAAAAAATACTTTTGTCAATTATTTTCTGTCCAAATATTTATACACACCTATCCCAAAAGTGTTCACGTTGTAACGAAAAGATATTAGTCACACCCTTTTGGGTTCTTATAATATTGCCCTTCGCTTTGCTCAGGACAGTTTGCTAAAAGACAGCAAACTGGTGGAGCCGACGGGAATTGAACCCGTGATGCCACAATGCCATTGTGGCGTGATCCCGCTTCACCACGGCCCCACTTTAATTACCGCCCTAATATAGCCACTTTACTATACAATGTCAATATTTTTGTATTGACCATAAATTCCCTGCTATGCTAAAATTCATAAGTTATTAACTAACAGCTTAATAGATAAAAAGGTAAAAATGTCGAGCAAAAAGTATCCATTTGATAAAATAGAGAAAAAGTGGCAGGAATTCTGGGAAAGAGAAAAACTCTTTGAGGTGAACCCTAAATCAAAAAACCCCAAATATTACTGCCTTATGATGTTTCCCTATCCTTCGGCAGCACTTCACGTTGGACACGGTAGAAACTATATAATAGGTGATGCAGTGGCAAGGTATAAGATTATGAAAGGATTTAACGTGCTTACGCCAATGGGCTGGGATGCATTTGGGCTTCCAGCAGAAAATGCAGCGATTAAGGGTGGATTGCATCCAAAAACCTCTACATTGAACAATATAAAGACGATGAAGTCCCAACTAAACCGTTGGGGGGTGGGGTATGACTGGTCAAGAGAGGTTACCTCTTGCCTTCCTGATTATTATAAGTGGACCCAGTGGATATTCTTGAAATTGTTTGAGAAGGGTTTAGCCTATAAGAAACTTGGGGCGGTAAACTGGTGTCCCTCCTGCCAGACTGTGCTTGCCAATGAGCAGGTGGTTGGAGGAGTCTGCGAAAGATGCGAGACAGAGGTATACGAGAAAGACCTCGAGCAGTGGTTTTTCAGAATCACCGACTATGCTCAGAGGCTCTTAGATGACCTTGAACTTCTTAATGAATGGCCGGAGCGCGTAAAACTAATGCAGAGAAACTGGATAGGAAGAAGCGAAGGCGTTGAGATAAGGTTTCCAGTTGTTGAAAGTAATCTGACATTTGAGTGTTTTACAACAAGGGTTGATACAATCTTTGGAGCCACCTTTTTGGTCCTTGCCCCAGAGCACCCTGATATTTCAAAACTTATAGAGGATTCAAAAAATAAAGATGAGATACTGCAATTTATTCAGAATAGCCGCAAGCAGAGCAAGAGAGAACGCTCAAGTGCTGAAATAGAAAAGAAGGGTATATTCACTGGTAAGTATGCAATAAATCTTATGAATAATGAAAAAATCCCCATATGGATAGCAAATTATATCCTTATGGAATATGGCACAGGGGCTATAATGGCTGTTCCTGCACACGATAGCAGGGATTTTGAGTTTGCAAAAAAATATAATCTTCCTATAAGGATCGTCATAAAAGGCGAAACCACGCCCTTGGAAGGTGATAATCTTAAAGAGGCATATACTGAAGAGGGCACTATGGTGAATTCTGCTGACTTTAATGGAATATCAAACAGAGAGGCTATAGAAAGGATAGCAGATTTTATGGAGGAAAAGCAGATAGGCAAAAGAAGGATTAATTATAAATTAAGGGACTGGCTTATCTCAAGGCAGAGATACTGGGGTGCGCCTATACCAGTCGTGTACTGTGATAGATGTGGTGTTGTACCTGTTAGGGAGGAAGACTTACCTGTAGAATTACCCGAGAATGTCAGGTTTAAGCCGGACGGTAAGTCCCCATTAAGGGATGCAGTTAGTTTTGTAAATACCACGTGCCCAAGATGTAAGAATCCCGCCCAGAGAGAAACCGAGACAATGGATACATTTGTTGATTCAAGTTGGTATTATCTAAGGTATCTTTCGCCAAGTGAGGATAAAAAACCCTTTGATAGTGAAATAGTAAACAGATGGCTTCCTGTTGACCAGTATATTGGCGGGGTAGAACATGCAATCCTTCATCTTTTATATTCAAGGTTTATAACAAAGGTTTTATACAACCTTGGCTATGTAAATTTTAAAGAGCCTTTTAAGAAACTTTTCACCCAGGGGATGATTATAAAGGATGGCGCAAAGATGTCCAAGTCCAAGGGGAATGTGGTGAGCCCTGATGTTCTCATTGAGAAATATGGCGCCGATACAGTAAGGCTGTATACCCTTTTCATAGGCCCACCTGAGAAAGATGCAGAGTGGGCCGACAGTGGCGTAGAAGGTGCATGGAGATTTTTAAATCGTGTTTGGAAATTAAATTATAAAATTGCACAAGAGAAAGAAAAAGACAGTAATGCAGCGGGGAAGGATGTAGAGATTTTTGAAAAAAAAATCATAACAAAAATGAATCAAACGATAAAGAAGGTCACAGAAGATATGGAGGGTGCCTTTCACTTCAATACTGCTATAAGTGCTATTATGGAATTAGTGAATGAAATTTATTTAGTGCCACTTAATTTATACGGATATAGGTTTATTAAACAGGCAATGGCAACAGTTGTAACATTACTTGCACCTTTCGTACCGCACATCTCAGAAGAACTCTGGCAACTTCTGTGGAATAAGGGTAGCATATTCAAAACCCCCTGGCCGGTATTTGATGAAAATGCCTTAAAGAGAGAAACTGTCCAGATAGTTATACAGGTAAACGGAAAGGTCCGTTCCAAGATAGAGGTTCCGTTCCAGATAAATAGAAAGAAATTAGAAGAATTGGTCTTAAATGATGAAAAAATAAAAAGATATGTTATCCCTAATTCTGTAAAAGATTTTATTATTGTTCCTAATAGACTTGTAAATATAGTCATATAAAAATAGATAAAACTTGTGTAATAAAAGAAAAAGTGATATTATAATTTCAACCTAAATTTTTGTAGAGAGTATTCAATTTTGCTTGATTAAAAAATTAATTGAAAGGAGGGAAAAAGATGAGTTTAAAAAAGTCTGCCTCTTTGCTGATTGCTATAGTAGTTTTAATTGTAATTGGGAATGGATGCGCCAAGAAACAAGAAGCGAGTTTACCAGAGGATACCTTACCGCCGATTGAATTAGTCCAGCCTGGTCAATCAACAACACAGCTACAAGCGCCAACTCAGATACCCGCTCAA
>VGKN01000013.1 GCA_016867055.1 Candidatus Omnitrophota bacterium | reverse complement strand
GCTAAAATCAGAATGGAAACAGGTATCAGGCAATAAAGGGGTATTTACTTTTTCCTGTTATCTTTGTGCAGATAAACCCGGAGCAAAGGTAATACTATGTATCCAAAGCCTTAAAGAACGGCATCAAGAGACCTTTCCTATAGGGGCCTCATGGGAAAGGTATAGTTTAACTGCTTATTTTGAAAAAATACCTGAATCGAAATTGTGCTGCAGTATATATTTTCTTCAAAAAGGACATACAGTTTGGGCGGATGGGATTCAGCTGGAGCCCGATACACTAACTCCCTTTACTACCTACCCGGAAGAAATAACCTTAATTACAGATAGAACAAATAATCTGTTTTCTTCTAATGAGAATATCCAGCTTAAAGGCGAGGTTTATTCCGATATTTGTACAGAACCTTACTTGTTATCCTTTCAAGTAAACGATTGGAAAGGAAAAGAAACCTTATCCGGTAAAGAAAATATAATGATTGAAAAAAGTAAAACTATCCTTACTACTTTGAATATAGGTTGTCTCCCCCGAGGCTGGTATGAAGTAAAAGCAACCCTTACCGACGAGTTTTCATCAAAGATAATTGATAGCGCTTGTGTTTTTATAAGTGTAATTAATCCGCTTCCTCCATCGCTACACGATTCATTCTTTGGCCTTCACGATCATGCTTTTCATCATCAATTTAGTTCAACTATGGATATTTTGGGGGCAAAATGGCAGAGGGTCTTTGCTTCTTTTTCCTGGTCAGTTGTTGAACCCTCTAAAGGAAAATGGCGATTCCCGGATTGCCAAGTTGAAGACACCAGAAAACATGGTCAAGAAATTTTGGGTGTATTAAGTTGGCATGAGGAATTTAAAAGATGGCCGGCGTGGGGAGAATTTACTGAGAATTCTGGTGGGAGCTGGCATTCTAAACGACATATCCCTAAAAATCTTGATGGGTGGGAGGAATATGTCTTTCAAACAGTTAGACATTTTCGGGGGAAAGTAAATAATTGGGAAATTTTGAACGAACCTAATGGATGGATGTCCGCCGACGAATATCTGCCGTTACTTAAAATAGCTTACAGAGCGGCTAAACGAGCCAATCCAGATTGTACAGTAGTAGGTATCTCTACTACAGCTGATAAAGGAATTAATCTTTTTTCTTTTGCTAAAGAAGTGATGGAAAAAGGAGGACTAAGCTATTGTGACGTCGTTTCTTTTCACCCGTACCCGCCGAATGACAAACTGATGCCTGAGGAGAAAATTGAGGAATGGACGCAAATGCTCAGAAGCATGGTTAATCAATATTCTCCTACAAAATATATCCCTATATGGAATACAGAAATGGGATGGCAATCTCCTTCTTGTTACGAAGATAGGAGATGGAGTCTTTCCCAAAAGCCCATTCTCTCTAAATTAACCCCGTTACAGGTTGCGGGTTATATGGTTAGGATGCATTTTATTATGCTGGCAGCGGGCGTTGAAAAATATTTTTACTTTAATGGGTGGACAAAAGACTTAGGAATGGGCATTTACTCCCATGATAATACTTCTAACTTAATTAATCTTGATGATTCTCCTGCTCCTGCTTTGCCTGCTTATAATGCAATGGTTGACATTTTAGGAGGGAGTAATTTTGTGAAGATACACAGAAGCAGCGATGGATTTGCGAGAGTTTATCTATTTACCTCAAATAATAAATATATTGCTGTAGCGTGGAATTGGAAGGAAGAAAAAGAATATAAAATATCTTTGCCGACGGATATAGTGGGTATGGAGATATATGACATAATGGGTAATCAGATAAGCGAAGACGAGAAACAATCGGATAGGATTACTTTTATTCTTGAAGATATACCTATCTATATAATTATACCCATTTCAGAAAGACAAAAACTGGAAAAATCTATGGAACTAAAGATAAGGTAAAGATATATAAAAAATTGGGACAGGATTATTTACAAGACAAGGAAAAAATTCAGAGATTTCAACCGCGTGGGTTGAATTAATTTGTCTTGACAGAAAATCGTAAGTATAAATTGTCATTGTCCTGCCTACAAGGCGGGACAGTCCTTCCCAAATTACAATAGTCTAAATCCATCTACAGCTTTTGATAGAAGGTTTATAAAATACCAGAGTTACAAAAAGTGTTTGACTAAAATAAATTTTAGAATTATAATTTTGTTCTTCTTTGACTAATTTAGGGCAGGATATAAGATTTTCGTTAAAACAGCGTATTTCCTTAAAGTGATATTATTTTTATATCCTTAAAAAATAGTTTTTTTATTACATCTTAGGATTCATCCGCCTATAGAAAATAGTGCTTTTAATGGGGTGCATTCCAATCAGGGCTAATGGGGTCTAACGGGATGAAAGAGATACGCATACACGGAAGGGGTGGGCAGGGAGTAGTAACAGCCGCAGAGATATTGGCAAACGCTGCGTTTCTTGATGGAAAATTTTCTCAAGGATTTCCCACATTTGGGAGCGAGCGTATGGGTGCTCCGGTGTATGCCTTTGTAAGGATAGATGAGAAAAAAATCAGGATTCATTCAAAGGTATACGAGCCGGATTATATAATAGTGCAGGACCCTACTCTTATAGGTGTAACTGAGGTTGAGACGGGTCTTTCTGAAAAAGGTATAGCCCTTATAAATTCTGAAAAAGATTCCAGTCTAATAGGACTTAATACAAGGGCAAGGGTTATAACCATACCCGCGGTTAAAATAGCCCTTGAGGTTATGGGAAAGCCTATTCCGAATACTGCGCTTTTAGGTGCATTTGTAGCTGCTACAGCCCTTGTCAGCCTTGGTTCTTTAAAAGAGGCTATTAAGAAACGTTTTCCTGGAGAGATGGGAGAAAAAAATGCCCTTACAGCTGAAAGGGCATATGAGTTTATAAAAAATGGAAAATAGGTCAAATGAAGACACAACTTACGGAACAATAGTGTCCGCCACAAAGCGTTGGCGGATCTACCAAGATTTTTGGTGGAAACGTAAGTTGTCTGTCTGGATTTGACCCTTGACATTTTGCCTTTGCTTTAGAAAAGTTGTATCCATAACAAAATGTCAAGGGTTTAATTCGCAGACGCTTTACTATAACTTATGTCACTCTTTCAGAGCTCCATAAGTTATCTGCTCATTAAAGGGAGGTTTAAAATGATAAAATCAATCCAATTTAAACTGGATGCGCCTGATGCAGAAAAGGTAACAGTAGCCGGAAGTTTTAATAACTGGGATCCGGAGAAAACCCCTTTAAAAAAAGATAAAAAAGGCGTATGGACAAAAAGCATTAGACTTCCAAAAGGTTGGAATGAATATAAGTTTGTGGTTGATGGCCAGTGGCAGGATGACCCTAGTTGCAGCAATTTTGTCTGCAACAATCTTGGCGGAAGAAACTGCGTAATTGTGGTTGAATAATGGAAAAACTTACATTTGCTCTGATATCAAAACCCGGCTCATCAAAGGTAAATAAAACAGGCAGTTGGCGGGTATATAGACCAAAATGGAAACACGAAAAGTGTGTGGGCTGCAGACTTTGCGCTATTATATGTCCGGAGGTCTGTGTCTGGGGAACAGGAAAGCAAAAGGAGTCAACTATGAATGCGGATTTCCTCTATTGTAAAGGCTGTGGCATATGTGTAAAGGAATGTCCTGTCAAGGATATAGAAATGATAATGGAGGTTAAATGAAGACACCCTTGACACTATGTGTCAAGGGTTTGTCTGAATTTAGCCCTTGACATTTTGGTATAGATGCAACTTTTTTAAGGCAAAATGTCAAGGGTCTAATTCGCAGACGTCCCGGAGACTTGGGACTACAATTTATGTCACTATGTTCCATAAATTGTCTGCTCATTAGAGGAGATAAAATGACCCTTCAGGTGCTTGAGGGCTCAAAAGCAGTTAGCGAGGTTGTAGGCCTATGTAAGCCTAATGTAATATCTGCTTATCCAATAACGCCACAAACACATATTGTGGAGTATTTAGCAGAGATGGTTGCAGATGGGAGGCTAAAGGCAGAATATATTAATGTAGAGAGCGAACACTCTGCTGCAAGCGCCTGCCTCGGAGCAAGCCTTACAGGAGCGCGTACCTATACCGCCACTACCTCGCAGGGGCTTTTACTTATGCTTGAGGTTTTATATAATATATCAGGTTTAAGACTTCCTGTAGTTTTAACCTGTGCAAACAGGGCAATATCCTCTCCTCTAAATATTTGGAACGACCACCAGGATGCCATAACTCTTCGTGATACAGGTTGGATTCAGTTTTTTGCCGAGGATATTCAGGAGGTAGTGGATTTACATATACAGGCATATAGGATTGGAGAGGACAGGCGCATTATGCTTCCTGTGGTAGTATCAATGGATGGATTTCTCCTTACTCATACCTTTGAACCTGTAGAGATTCCTAAACCAGAAGACATAGACAGATTTCTTCCCAAGTTTAATCCTGAGTATTATCTAACCCCCAAAACTCCTTTGACATTTGGTTCCTTTGCAGAACCTGATAGATATATGGAGACAAGGTATGCATTAAATGAAATTTTAAACAGGTCCAAATCAGTAATAATTGACACAGCAAAGGAATTTAAAAAGGTATTTGGCAGGTTTAGCGGCGATTTGATAGAAGAGTATAATACAAAAGAGGCGGATATAATTTTAGTGGGTATGGGTTCTATTGTTTCTACTATGAAGGAAGTGGCGGATGAACTCAGGCAGAAAAATGAGCGGATAGGGGTATTGAAGATAAGAACCTTTAGACCCTTTCCAGATAAAGAGATAACCAATTGCCTTAGGGATAAAAAAATCATAGTAGTTTTAGAAAAGGCAATATCCCTTGGCTATGGTTCAATCTTAGCAAATGAGATAAAAAGCGTTTTATATGCTCAAGGAAGCACGCCAAGGATAAATAGTTTTATAGCGGGTCTTGGCGGAAGGGATATATCAAAGGATACAATAAAGAAGGCGATTGAGCGCTCAAAAAAAGAGAAGATAGAGCTTGAGTTTTTAGACTTAAACAAGGATATATTGCCGGAGGAGCTTTCTGTATGAATGAGAACTTACTTGCGCCAGGGCATACTGCCTGCGCGGGTTGTGGAGAGGCACTCGGAATTAAACTTATATTAAATGCCACAGGTCCTAATGTAATTATTGCAAATGCAACCGGGTGCTCTGAGATATTTACCTCAAGATATCCTGAGTCTGCCTGGGGGGTGCCGTGGATTCATTCCCTTTTTGAGAATACACCTGCTGTAGCAAGCGGCATTGAGGCGGCTCTTAAGGCGCTTGGAAGGGAAAATGAGGCACAGGTTATTGCTCAGGGTGGAGATGGCGGTATGGCGGATATAGGTTTTGGTGCTTTAAGCGGTATGTTTGAACGAGGGCATAATATTCTTGCGATTACCCTTGACAATGAGGCCTATATGAACACAGGAATTCAAAGAAGCGGGCTTACGCCCTTTGACGCCCGTACAACTACTAGTCCCCCTGGCGAATTATCATGGGGTAATATCACGCCTAAAAAGGATATGCCCCAGATTGCAGTGGCTCATGGCGTACCTTATGTGGCGACAGTAACAGTAGCGTATTTTAAGGATTTGGAGAAAAAGATTAAAAAGGCTATAACGCTTAAGGGTCCAAAATATATCCAAGTGCTTGTACCCTGTCCTTTGGGCTGGCAGCATGACCCTTCTCTTACAATAAGGGTTTCAAAGCTTGCGGTTGAAACCTGTATCTATCCTTTAATTGAAATAGAAAATGGAAAATTAACAAATGTGGTTAAGGTTACGGCTAAGAAACCTGTTGAGGAGTATCTTAAACTTCAGGGTAGATACAAACACCTGTTTCAAAAGGAAGGTGGACAGGAAGAGATAGCAAAGATACAGGCTATTGCCGATGAGAATGCAAAAAAATATGGTCTTTTGTAAAGTATGGCAACTAACAGCATATTTAATCCTACCCCATAAATTCTTCTCTTATAGAAATTTAGTTTTGATATGGTATATGAGTTAATAATCATCGGAGCAGGTCCTGCCGGCATAACAGCAGCAGTTTATTCAGCAAGAAAGAGATTGAATTTTTTAATCATCTCCAAGGATATAGGCGGTCAGACTGCCCTTTCTGGCGCCATAGAAAATTACACAGGTTATCAGTTTATCACAGGAACAGAGTTAACTCAGAAATTTGAAGAACATATCAAACAATTTGGAGTCCAGTTAAAGGAAGGCGAAGAGGTAACGGATATTAAAAGGTTAGGTGTTGATGCCCTTGAGGTAATTACAGACAAAGAGAAATATGAAACAAGAGCAATAATTATTGCCTCTGGCAAGAAGCCAAGACTTTTAAATGTGCCGGGAGAATTAGAATTTAAAAATAAAGGAGTTACCTACTGCGCCACCTGCGATGGTCCGCTTTTTAGTGGAATGGATGTGGCTGTGATAGGAGGTGGAAACTCTGCCTTGGACGCCACTCTACAGCTTATAAAGATCGCAAATAAGATTTATTTGATAAATATAAATCCGGAGATTAAAGGAGATGCGATAATGAGAGAGAAGGCTGAAAAAGCCTCTAATGTTACAATTTTAAATAGCGCAAAGACCACAAGGATTTTAGGGAATAAATTCGTTGAGGCGCTTGAGGTAGAGGTTGCTGGGCAGAAAAAAACTTTAAATGTCCGCGGTGTATTTATTGAGATAGGCTCTATCCCGAGCTGTGATTTTACTAAAATAGTTGCAAAAATACGGCGAGATTATAGTAGATAAACACAACGCCACGAATATCCCAGGCATATTTGCCGCAGGCGATGTTACAGATATTCCTGAAAAACAGATAATCATAGCCGCAGGAGAGGGCTCTAAAGCCTCTATCTCGGTGTTTAAATACCTTTACGGCCAAAAAGAAGTAACCTTTTACTAACACAAACACAATAAATATGTTGCGATAATAAGACGGGGATAATAACTTTAAGCCCAATTTACTTCTTCGCTATCGGTGCTCGTCGCATTCGGCTTAACTTCTCCTACAAGCACCCCCAACCCCTTAGAGGGGCTTGCAAAAGCGGTAACCTACGGAGAAGTTTTTGCCTCATAGACTTGCTCCTGCGCTTCCGTATGCTCATTCGTAAACTTGGGCTTAAGTGTAAATTTACTTAATGCGCTTGTATTAATTTTATGTTAAAAGAAATCACAGATGCAAATTTTAAAGAAGAGGTTTTGCAAAATAAGTCGTTATTTCTCCTCTTTTTCAAGTCGCCCTGGTGCCCCAATTGTAAGAGGCTTGTGCCAATAATCGAGGAACTTAGCACAGACTATAGCGGCAGAGTAGATATGGGAATATATGATGTAATAAACAGCCGTCAGGTTGCCGTAGATTATGCAGTTTTAACTGTACCTACTATTCTTATATTCAAAGAAGCAAAGCCAATAGAGCGGTTGAGCGGTTTTGTTTCAAAAGACGGCCTTAAAGCAAAAATAGATAAATTACTATAAATAAGGTAATAAAATATTAATTGAGTTTTAGCCATATTTACAGAAGTATAGTATGTATTTCAATCGGGATTTCGTTATTATTCAACCATATAATGTTTAATTTGTTAAAAAAGAATATAAAATCTGCATATGCGGAAAGTATAAATGAAGTCTTAGATGGAAGTAAGGTCAATGATGTTGTTTCAGACCTGTCCTATGCTTTAATTGATGATAGAGGCATGGATTCCGAAGTTCCCTTTAAAAAGCAGTTAGGGATTAATAAGTTAAATTATTCTTTAGAGAGTTTAAAAATAGTTGATCAATATTTGAATTATGTAAGGGCAAATAAAAATACCTTAAAAAAGGAAGAATTTATCAGTGTTGTTGCACGATGTGGAGCCTATTGCGGAGAGGTAATCCGTAGGAATTCCAAACAGCATTGGGAATGGATTACGGACAATAAAGCAGTTGAGCTAGACCAGCGTTTAGGGGAATATGCTATTTATGGTTTTGTCTTATATGAGACCTTGACAAAAACCTTTACTTTTCCTTTAGCAAAGGTAGTAAAATTTCTTGAGGGTGGCGCAGGAGATGATTTATATAGCTTCGCTTATGTTCTTATTAATCGGAATAAAAAATGAATAATTTTTTACATAATCTGAATATTTATCTTATCCAAGCCCCATTTTTAGCCTATATAGCAGTGCTTTTAGCCGGGCTTATGACTAGTTTTGAGCCCTGCATATACACTATGGTTCCTATTACAGTAGCCTTTATAGGTTCAAAGGCAGGGGGCTCAAAATTTAAAGGTCTGGTTTTATCAATCTTTTATGTCTTAGGAATAGCGACTACCTATTCTACGCTTGGCGCTTTTGCTGCTTTAACAGGAAACCTGTTCGGAGAAATAAACACAAAGCCGATAGTGTATTTTATCTTGGGAAATATTTGTATCCTTTTAAGTCTAAATCTTTTTGAGGTGTATACAATAAGAATGCCTACATTTTTGGCTAAGTTAAATCCGCAAGCAAAAACCAAGGGCATCGTGTCTATCTATCTTCTGGGACTTGTCTCAGGTCTTGTGGCAGGACCCTGCACTGCCGCTGCATTAGGAGTAATACTTGCCTATGTCGCAACAAAACAGAACATTATCTATGGCATTTCACTTTTGTTTACTTTCTCAGTAGGAATGGGTCTTATCTTGATAGTGGTAGGTACATTTGCGGGTTTGGTTACTTCATTACCCAAGGCAGGTCCATGGATGAGCAGGATAAGAAAAATCTTCGGATTTCTCTTGATAGCGATTGCGGAGTATCTTTTTATAGTTATGGGAAAAAGAATGATATAAAATTAGTTCATAGGGTTAATAGAGTTTATTGGGTTAAGCTATTAACTGATTGAACAACTCAATGAACTCAAATTACTCAAGTAACTTAAGAAAAAGGAGAGGATATGGCAAAAAAAATATTATTCACTTTTTTGGCAATAACTCTAACATTATTTACTTTTACCGATATATCTTTTTCAGCTGGTGCAACAGTTGGCTCTAAAGCACCTGAATTTAGCCTGAATGATTTAAACGAAAAACCGGTTAGTTTAAAAGAGTTTGGAAACAATAAGGCGGTGCTTTTGGTTTTCTGGGCTACCTGGTGTCCTTACTGCGTTCAGGAAATACCAGAGCTTAAAAGGATAAACTCGGAATATAAAGATAAGGGTCTTGAGATAATAGCGGTGGATATAAGAGAAAATCCTGCCCTGGTATCTGATTTTGCAAAAAAGCAGGGCATAGATTATACCATTGTAATAGATGCCGATGGCTCTGTGAGTAAGGACTACAATGTAGTCGGCATACCTACAAATGTTTTGATAGATAAAAATGGCATTATTCAGTATAATGCAAATCCAATGCCGAGTAAAAAATTAATTGATAAGCTGATAAAAGAAATTGATGTAAAATAAAAAATAGGTCAAATGAAGACACAACTTACGGAACGATAGTATCCGCCACAAAGCGCTGGCGGATCCGCCAAGATTTTTGGTGGAAACGTAAGTTGTCTGTCTGAATTTGACCCTTGACATTTTGCCTTTGCTTTAGAAAAGTTGCATCTATAGCGAAAATGTCAAGGGTTTAATTCGCACAAACAGAGAAGCGATGCTAACGAAGGACGACTTATGTCACTTCTTTCCATAAGTCGTGTGCTCATTAAAGGGAGGTGGATAAAATGGGTTGCGGGACTTGCTCTCCAAAGCCAAAGAAAAAATCAAAAAAGAAGAAATAGTAATTTAAAATTAGGGAAGGATTAATTCTTCCATTGGACCTATGCTATGATAAAGATACTGGGTATATTAGGTAGCCCACGCATTGGTGGAAATAACGAGGTTTTATTAAGAAAGGTTCTTTCTCATCTAAATAACGCAAGAAGGAAGACACAGTTAATTAAATTAAGGGATTTGGATATAGCGCCATGCAATTCCTGTAATGGCTGTTATAACAGTGCAAGATGTGTTATAAAGGATGACATAGAGAAAGTTTTTAAAAAGATAGAAGACTCAGACGTTATCATTCTTGGTTCTCCGGTATTCTTTTTAGGCGTTAGTGCTCAAACAAAAATCCTTGTTGATCGCTCCCAGCCTAAGTGGATTGAAAAATACATTTTAAAAAAGACAATTGGACCATCAAAAACAAAAAAGGGAATATTTATATCCATAAGGGGTGGTAAAGGAAAAGAAATTTTTAGATGTGTTGAGAAGCCTATAAGGGCATTTTTTGATGTGCATAATATAAAATATGAAAAAGGCATATTTTTAGATGGTATAGATGAAAAGGGTGCTATAATGAAAAACAAAAAAACTATTAAAAATACAATAGAAGAGGTTGCCAGGATAATAGAGGATAGAAGATATGGAAAAACCTCTTAACATAATCATAAAAGGCATCCTTAGTTAAAAGACTCTCAGTAGTATAATTGGAGGATTTTATGAGAAAAAGGAAAGTTCACGTTGCCATTTTGATTGAAGAGGCATATCAAGATCTTGAGGTTTGGTATCCTTTGTTAAGATTAAAAGAGGAGTCTTTTAAGGTAATGACAGTGGGCACAACCCAGAAATTCTACAAAGGTAAATATGGCTATCCAATAGAAATAGACACCACTATTGATAAGGTTTCTGCGAGAGATTTTGATTGTGTGGTTATTCCGGGTGGTTGGGCGCCTGATAAACTGAGGCGTTTTCCAAGGGTGAATAGTTTCGTAAGGGATATTTTTGAAAAGGGAGGCGTAGTGGCATCTATCTGCCATGGAGGTTCTGTCTTGGTATCAGCAGGTATATTAAAAGGCAGGACCGTTACCAGTTTTGATGCTATAAAAGATGATATAGTAAATGCAGGTGCCAAGTTTGTTGATAAAGAAGTGGCGGTGGACAATAACCTTATTACCTCAAGAAAACCAGATGACCTGCCTGCTTTTCTGAGGAAAATAATTAAAAGATTAAAAGAAATTCAATATTAAGTTTGTTATAGTTTTTGGAGGGAATTTTTATGGAACAGTATAGTTCAAAGGTTATGAACTATTTTGCCCATCCAAAGAATGTAGGCGAGATAAAGGATGCAGACGGGATAGGAAATGTCGGAAACCCGATCTGCGGAGACATAATGAGGTTATATATTAAAGTAAATAAAAAAGGCATAATTACAAATGCCAAGTTTAAGACCTTTGGCTGCGGCGCAGCGATAGCGACCAGTTCTGTGGTAACCGAGATGGTCAAGGGAAAGAACATTGAAGAGGCGCTTAAAATTTCAAATCAGGCGGTTGCTGAGGCGTTAGGAGGACTTCCCAAGATAAAGATGCATTGCTCAGTCCTTGCTGAAGAGGCGCTTCGCTCGGCAATAGATGATTATTATAAAAGAAAAGGCATCCCTTCTCCAATAAAAGTGATAGGTTCTTTGCATGCTCATGAGTCCCAACAGAGTAAAGAGGAAGATAGATAATATGATTAAGTATCTTTCGGACGATGAGGCGTTAAAGGTGGCAATTAATCTGGAGAAGGATGGAATAGACTTTTATACCAAGGTAGCCTCATCAACAGTGGATTTTAAGACAAGAGATGTATTTTTAGGACTCCTTGAGGACGAGAAAGAACATTACAAACTTTTTAAGGACCTTCACGACAGTCTGAAAGATTCTTTTTTAAGAATTCCTGATGTGGATGAGGAGGTGTCTGATTATCTAAGGGCGCTGGTATCCACAAGGATATTTGACATAGAGAAGATTACGAAGAGTTTCCTTAAGAAACTTTCAGTTATAAACGCAATTTTAATCGGCATACAGGCTGAAAAGGAATCCATACTTTTTTACACAGAGGCAGCTAAAAACAGCGAAAATCCAAAAGGCAGGAAGGCGTTTACAACCATTCTGAGGGAAGAGAAAAAACACCTTATAAGGCTTAACCAGCGCCTACGGTATTTGAAGAGAAGTTAATATCACTGTTTAAAACAGGAGGTATTATTGTGGCGAACTTATTCAAGGCGTCAGAGGTTGTAAGAACAGCTATTCTAATAGAAGAAAATGGATATAAATTCTATAAAACAGTGGCAAATGAGTCCAGATTTTATGAGTTGAAAGAGCCCGCCCTGTTTTTATCATCCGAGGAAAAAACTCATTTAGAGACCTTTAAAAAAATACTGGACAATCTGCCAGAATACGAGATGACAGAGGCATATCCTGGCGAATACCAGTTATATTTAAAGGCATTGGCAGATGATAACGTATTTACAACCCCTAAAGACCCTCTAAAGCTTACCCAATCCTTCAAGAACGCCAAAGAGGTAATTGACTTTGGCATAGATATTGAAAAGGGTTCTATAATATTTTATGAAGGATTAAAGGAAATGGTTCTTAAGAATGAATTAACCGCCATTGAAGAAATAATTAAGCAAGAGAAAAATCATCTCCTTAAACTCCTCCAGATAAAGTACGGCGTTTCCTCAAGTTGAAACCAGCCAATCCCCCTAAATTAAATAAGAACGTCTTTTTTTTGGGCGTTGTCAGCCTGCTTACAGATATTTCCTCTGAGATGATATACCCTATACTGCCGATATTTTTATCAACCACGCTCGGTTTAAATAAGGCATTTATAGGCCTGATAGAGGCAGTTGCAGAGTCAACCGCAGGCATTTTCAAGTTCCTTTCCGGATTTATCTCTGATAAGTTAAAAAAACGAAAGCCCCTCGTACTTTTGGGCTATTTCCTTTCAGCAATCTCCAAACCCTTCTTCGCCATTTCAAAATCCGGATATTCTGCTTTATTTATAAGATTTTCCGACAGGCTTGGCAAAGGCATCCGCACATCTCCCAGAGATGCCCTTATAGCGGATTCTGTTTCTAAAGACACACTTGGCAAGGCATTTGGATTTCACAGGGCTATGGATACATTAGGGGCTGTTATCGGGCCACTTCTTTGTGTTTTATTACTCCAATTTTTTAAGGATAATTTAAGGGCTATTTTTTTGTTTTCAGCCCTACCCGCCTTTTTAGCAATAATAATTATATTATTTGTCATAGAAAAAAAATCTTATATAAGGGTGGCCCAAGAAAAGAAGGTCTTGTTTAGTTTTAAAGACTTAAACAGCGAATTCAGGATTTTTTTACTGGTTAGTTTTATTTTTATGCTCGGAAATTCAAGCGATGCGTTTCTGATACTAAGGGCAGAAACCTTAGGAATACCTAAGATTTTGATACCTGCACTCTGGCTTTTGTTTAACAGTGTGTATTCAATAACCTGTATCCCAAGTGGAATTATCTCTGATAGATTAGGGAGAAAACCGCTTATAATCCTGGGTTTTATTGTATATTCGGTTGTTTATTCAGGATTTGCCCTAATTAATAAATCTCTTTATCTTTGGTTGCTTTTTGGCGTATACGGAATTTATTATGGAATGACGGATGGTCTTTTGAGGGCGTATGTAGCCCAGATAGTCCCGTCTCATATCCGAGGAAGTGCATACGGTATATTCTACACCCTGCAGTCCTTTGCTGTATTTTTGGCAAGTATTATAATGGGGTTTGTCTGGCAGTACATCGGCCTGAAATATGCCTTCTTATTTTGTTCTTTCATTTCATTATTCAGCGCCCTCCTCTGGGTTATCTTAAGACCCGCCTCTAATACTCAAGGATAGACCATCCTAACCCAGCAGGGTAGTCCTTCCTAGCACCTTGTTAAGGAAGGGACTAAACCTTTAAGGGATGGGTTTGATTCCACCCGCCGGTTTTGCCTAAAAAATTCGCTGGTTGTTTTTTAACCAGCGGTATTTTTTGTACATTCGCAGCCAAAAACCACATTATGGGTTTGCTTATACTCATCATCCTGAGCAGAGCGAGGGGCAGGATACTGATGAACAATAAACGCTCAGTATCAATTTCAAACAAACTCTGGCTCGAAAGTAGGAGAAATTGATTGTTTTTTAAGCATGTAATAGTATAATTCATTAAATGCGCCAGAAGTTTTTTATTTTTTTGCCCATAAGCCTTAATGTAACAAAAAAAAGATGCCTTGTCATAGGCGGTGGTTCGGTTGCCCAGGAAAAGATAAAAAGACTACTTAAATTCAAAGTTCCAATAACCCTGATTAGCCCTGAAATTACAGCGACTTTAAAAAGATTAGCCAGGAAAAGATTAATTGATTTTAGAAGGGCATATTATAAAAAGGGTTTTATAAAAAAAGGGGATATCGTGTTTGCCGCTACCTCCTCTAAAGCACTAAACCGCAGGATTTCAAAAGATGCCAAAGCTAAGGGCGCATTTGTAAACGCGGTAGACTCTAAGAACTATTCTACCTTTATTATGCCTGCTATATACAAAAGGAGGAATATAACTGTGGCGGTTTCAACCTCGGCTATGTCACCGGCTCTGGCGAAGAGACTAAGGGATAGGATAAAGGAAAATTGGTTTAATATAAGCAAATCAAATGAAATCCAGACTTATGGAACGAAGTGACTATAAGTATGTTGGTTGAATT
>VGKN01000012.1 GCA_016867055.1 Candidatus Omnitrophota bacterium | reverse complement strand
CTTTAATTTAAAAGAAGGCGAGATAAGCCAGATTTTAAAAATCAGGGATGGATACTACATACTAAAATTAAAGTCAAGGAGAAAACCCCACATAGCAACCTTAGAGGAATCAAAGAATGAGATAAGAAATATTTTAGTCAATGAAAGGGCGCGGGTATTTGCAAAGGAAAGTTGCATATCCTATCTCTCTAAAATAAGAGAAATACTTAAAAATCCTCAGACTAACTTTAGAGATGCTGCCAACTCTTTGGGGCTTGAGGTAAATCAAGTAAACTCTATAACCCGCGATAGCCTCATACCTAAGATAGGAATCTCGGAGGAATTTCTGGATATTGCCTTTGGCCTTGAGATCGGACAAATAAGCGAGCCCATAAAGATAGCGACAGGTTATTCCCTCGTTAAAGTACTTGATAAAAAAATACCTGACGAAGAAACATTTAAGAAGGAAAAAGATAGGTTCTCTAAGGAAATAATCTTTAAGAAGAAACTCGCCTATCTAAAAGAATGGGAAGAAGAGCTCATCAAAAAAGCGAACTTAGAAAGTAATATCGAGAAATTTTAACAAAGTATCAATGTATCAAAATTTCAGGAACCTATTTCTGCAAGTTCTGGCTCAGCCTTATCCTTTGAGCCTATCGTCATAATAACCAAATATACAATATATACGCCTGTATATATTAGCCAGAAAAAGGGCATCCTTAATCCTGTAATATCAACAATTGCCCCAAGAAGGGTTGGCAAGGTCAAGTTAAATACTCCAATATTAAGCAAACCACTGTAGGCAATCTTTAAGCCACTAGCAGCATTTATTATAAGGGTGAGCAGACTAAACAACAGCGCCTGAAATAACTTCGCAATAATATAGTATAGGTAAAGAAAAACCACCATAAGGGGAATTGTAATCCATACAAAAATACTCTTTATTCTATCCACAATAGTTTTATTTAACACAAAGTAGGGAGTTCTTGAAAGATCATATTCCCTTGTCTCTACCTCGCTTTGTTTGTGAACAATCTTATTTTTAAGCAGAAGAATCCCTGCCCTATATTCAGGAGAAATGGACATAGTTTGACCTGTAGTATCCAGTATAAATACAAAATCATTTGTCCCTTTTTTATAAGGCTGCTCGACAGGGCTTGAAACCTCTCCATTTCTTATTGTAATCTCAGGGATATTTGTAGATATCCAATCTGCTATAAAGTTTGTGCCATTTACAATAATAAAACTAAACCTAATGGATAGGGCAACTGTAATTATTAGAAGAAATAACAAAAGATATTTAAATCCTGTCGCAAATGGCTGTGACTTTATATACCTATAAAAACTCATACTCGTAAAACTCTTTATAATCTTAGCAAAAAAACCTATCCTCTCCTCCACCTGCATCGCCTCCTCCTATGAGCACGCAACTTATGGAACGATGTGAACATAAGTTGCTGTGCGAGTTGGACCCTTGATATCTTCGATGTCAAGGGTAAATTCAGACATACAACCTGTGTCATTACCTGACACAAGGCAGGCTTGACTACCGTCAGGTAGAACAAGTTATGTACTCATCTAAATTTATCATATAACTACTGATTGTCAATTAAAATCTGCCAATATTAATACATTTTAGAAGTATCGTTTATCTCTTTCAGTTTCTTAAGAAACTCTCTTGTAATTAATTCCTCGGATACTGCGGGCAGAATAATCTCTACAAGGCTATCGCTACTATCAAACACTTTATATTCCTTTGGAAGCGTATCCAGAAACTCTTTCAAGAATTTTAGAAAGTTTCTATCTTTTCCGCATAGAATAAGAAGGCTTGAAAGAAATACATCAAAAGAGGGAATAATCTCAAACTCTTTTCCTTCAAAATATACCTTTTTGTCTTTTATTATTATATCTGCTCCTGTTACAAATCTCTCTACATTCCTATCATAGGCTATCTTTAGCGCCTCTTTCTGAAATCCAAAATCCCTATCCTCTGCATCCACAAGTTTAAGTCTTCCCTGAAACTGCTCCAGCCCCAAAATTTTTTCTATCTTATCCTTACCACCTTTATTAGAAAAATTGATAATCCTTATACTTAGGTTATCCCTTGTAATGCTCCTTAAGAGATTAACAGCATCTATAAAATAGATATCTTTTAGGTGGGGATTGCCTTGTTTATCAAAGAATAATAAGGTATTTAAATCTAAATCTATAATTAAGGAACCTTTTTCAACCAAAGCCCTTTCTATATGTTCTTCCAAGGCAAGCCTTAAAGATATAAGCCCGCCTGTTTTTACAGTGCAGATGTACTTAGAAAGAACTGTCATAGAAAGCAGTGTCGGCGCATCTAAATCTTTAGCCTCTTTGGTAAGACGCCTGATAAAGCCTATATTATCCAAATCGCCCATCATCTCTTTAAGAAGTCTTGCGCGAGAACTATTTAACTCTGCTATCCCAGGACCCTTTTTAGATATCAAAATAGATAAAGGAATGTTGCTTTTAAGGTGAACATTATTCAAAGAAAATTTATTTAGATTATTCACAATCTCTTCAATTGCCCTATCCTTTGGATATTTCTGATATAGACTTGCCAAAATAAGAATAATCCACTGGGAGAGGGTAGGAATTTTCTCAAGCACTATAAGAGATTTCCCTTGATAGGTGAGTATCAGCCAGTATTTCTGTATAATGGGCTTAATTGTATCAATCCTATCACTATCAAATCCATTTTCAACCAATATCTTTTTCGCATAACTTAGACCTATAACCTCTTCAAGGTCGTAATCTGTAAAATACCCCTTCCAGCATTCCTCTAATATCAAATAGGGATACTGCACCGAGATTATTGAAAGATGCTCTGAGATATCAGGGTTTATAAGCCTATGGTCTCTTAAAAGTTTTTTTGTGTCAGAGCTTAATTCTTTTTCAAGGTTAAAGCCTATTCCCTGTCTTTCATCATATAGTGCTTTTAGTCTATTCACAAACTCCTGCGGAATCCCATAAATATTTCTAAGAGCCGTTAAATCCATGCTCAGGGTAGATAAAAACTCTGTTATGAATATTGCTAAATTCAAATATTTTCCGTTTGATAATTTAAGTATCCATACTCTTTTTGGGCCCGGCATATCCACTTCATCCTGCTCAAACCATTCTGGATGCTTAATCATCTCCTTTTGTGCTGCAAAATAATCTGGATTAGCTTGCTCATGCCAGAATCCTATCGTGTTATAAATCTCTTCTATCCGCTCCTTACCAAGGTCATTTAAAATTGAGGTTATAACCTTATCCTGCTCCTCTTTAGAGAGTCTAAAGAATCTCATATGGGACTCCTCGTGGGGAAGCACCTCTCTTAATAGCCTAATCCTTGAACCGGTTGGGAATCCAGAGGTAAGCCAGCCAACCACATCTACCATAAGCGAGTCAAAAGAGCTTACATACTGGGCAGAGGCAATTGCTATTGTATAATAAAACTGTCCCAAGGCCAAAAATGCACCGGTTGATAGAGAAAATACTCTGGTCTCAGGAAATCTCTGTTTTATAAGCTCGTTTCTCGTAAGATATATTACGAACTGAATACTCCGATTTAATGCGAATCTAAGATATTCTGGGTCATTTACGCTATTATTTATAAGCATCAATATCTGCCATCTATTTTTATAATTTATCCGGTATACCTTCACAGGCAATTTACCAAAAGGCGTAAGCACCTCAAAGAGTTCTGAATCTTGAGGCACAGCCATATAGCTAAGTCGCATAGCAGTTTTATCCTTTGGATCAAGCTTTTCTAATACCTCCTCCGCTACCCTCTGGGAAGAGATAGAAAGTTCAGTTTTATATCCGGATACAAACTCTAAAAACCCTTCAATTGAGTCAATCCCTTTTAATTGGGGATGGGTATTTATAAGTTCTTCTAAATCCACTATGCTTTTAGGGGTGCCTCTGCTTTCCTCTGCATAGGCTATGTTATTATCAAATCTTGGAGAAATATTTCTAAATAAGCAATCTATAAAAAATATGCTTATTAGCAGAACTACAACTATTCTATAAAAAAAGTTTTGTCCGTTCATTATCCACATATTAAACAGTAAGATAGAAACTATGTCAAGAAACATTGACAAAGATAAAACTAAATTTATATAATTGAGTAAATGAAAAAGATTATTCTGGCCTCAGGCTCACCAAGAAGAAGAGAACTCTTTAAAAGGCTTGGGATTAGATTTAAAGTCGTCCCGAGTAATGTCAAAGAGAATCTAACAAAAAGTCTTTCTCCTTCAAATTTAGCCAAAAGGCTCGCCTACGAAAAAGCAAAAACCGTGGCAAATAAAGTTAAAGAGGGAATTGTTATTGGTGCAGATACAATTGTGGTGGTTTACCCCGCCTCCCATGCTAAAGAACGAGGCTTTACGAGGAGCAGGGTAAAAGGCGAGATTATTGGCAAACCTTCCTCTTATGAGGACGCAAAAAGAATGTTAAGATTACTTAGCAATACCACGCATAAAGTAATAACCGCCATAGCCATAATAGACGCAAAAACAAAGAAAAAATTGATTGACTACGAAACTACAACTGTCAGAATAAGAAAAATAAAAAAAGATGAAATCGAAAGATTTGCGCGCCTACACCTTGATAAGCAGGCTCCTACGCCGCCCAGGAAGATAACGACGCACTTATTGAAAAGGTTGAGGGTGATTTTTTTAATGTAGTAGGACTACCTATTGAGAAATTAAAAAAGATGCTTAGAAAATTTGGGGTAAAAACTAGTTATAGGCGATGAGTTATTTAGTCAATTTAAGACCACGATTTTTTGGCATTTAGATTTGTTTAACCTGCTCTCGGTAGGTTCTAAATTCTGACCCATGAGAGGGTACTATACCAACCTGCGGAGGAAGCAGCCTAATAACATGTTGCGAGTTCTCTCTTAGTAAATGTTCGGAGAGAACCCATGAGAGAAATAGGGGTTCTCCTTCTTGCCATCCTCTGCGTATTACTATAAATACGTTCGTATCTAATTTCTCACCCTCTAGAGCTCCTTCCAACCCAATCGCCTCATCATCAGTTAATACATCTGTAATAATAACCCTTGTTCCCTCTCTCTTTTCGGTCAAAATTCTTCTTACGTCATCTACGGTTTTTATACTGCTTACTCCCTCAACCACAGCTATCTCCATATCCCCTGGCAAACCAAGAGCCTGTTTTAAATCCTCTGCAGATGTTTCACTTTTCTTTTGTTCTACATATATACCTAAACCAAGCTTCTTTCCGGTTCTGCTTACAGTTTCTGTGGTATGCATTAAATCAGGGGCGCTTGCTAATGTGTCAGCCGAACTTTCAATAGTTACATTGCCCGACATACCTGTAGCGATCATTTGCAAATATTCTTTAACTGTGCCACTTTCCGCAACGCGAGCATACACCTCTCTTGCCCAGTCTGCTCTGGGAGCCGTTTGGGAAACCTCGCCAGCCTGCCGGCCTGCTGCGCCGCTGGCTGTATAATCTCGAACAGCTTGGGTAGTTTCTTGTTCGGCTTGTGATAAGCGTGCCAAGAGGTCTGGTTCGCGGATTCCTTCGTGCTCTGCCAAATATTGCTTCATATTTTCAATACCCTTATTGAATGCAGTTTCCAAGGTTAAATCAGGGGGAAGGTCTTCTTCTCCAATACCAAGTTCACGAGCTAAATTATTGCGGAAGGCACTTTGGCTACGCTTATCCCTTATTATATCATCGGTATACCTTCCAGAACCAGTTTGCATAATCACCATTTGCCAACCACGAAAAACTACATCAAAAGCCACGCTGACTTCTGGTGGCTGACCTAAGAAGCTGATGAACTCATGGACGAGCGCTGCAGCTTCTAATGCTCCACCAAATAGCTTTGCTGTAACATTCTCTCCTAATTTTGCAATGATGTGAATTCCACGGTCTGAAGCGTGATGAACAGGGCGAAGCTCCTCTGAAAGTTTTGTAGGGTCATGTATATATACACGAAATAGTCCTGGAACAGACCTACCCTCTGGCTGTGGAAGCTCACCATTAATGAGTCTTTCCATAAGACTTGATAAATCGTTGTTACCCTCCATATGCTCTTGTATACTCACAGCCCCTAAGAAGTTATAAGCCATATTGACTATAGGATCATTCATATCAGTTACTTGCTTAACTTCAATCCACTCATCTGTGGCCGGGTCATGGGAAAGTGCAAGCAGGGTATCTATTGTTCTCTCATGCTCTTCATAGGTCATAGCAGGCGCATCTGTCAACGGCATATTATAATCTCTTTGGGCAACTGCCGGCGTAGGGGTTGTTAACATTTCTATTGTAAATCTAAATTCTCGTTGACCTTGAATTTCTGAGCGGGTTATCTTAAATCTTCCGTCAAGGGTTTGAAGAATAACTGTGTTTTCATCTATAAGAAAAACCCCATATCCTTCATCATAGTTTACATCAAATGTTCCTCCCGGAAATCTAAGCATCATCTGCCTTTGTAGAATAAGTGTATTATTATAACGAAAAGTGGCATAGCCACCTCCTCTAGTTATAGTTGCTGTGAATTTCTTTCTTATAAGATTAATCGCTCTCGCATCACCGGTGACATTTGGGCTATCAGGAATTCCTAAATAATGGTGTAAGTTTGAAAGAATAATGACCGCTTGGTTTGCCTGCTCATAAGTCGTAATTACCCCTGCTTCTCCTGTAGATACTGCGGATGACATTGCTAAAAGCTGTGTCCTTTTCTCCCGAACTGCCTCTAAAATACCTTGACTCATTCTGCCAGATACATAATTTTGTATTGCTTTCCCACCCTGTTTTAATTCTTCCCATATTGCTTTTGCTCTATCTAACTCTTCAATTGTAGTTGCTGCTCTGATTAAATCCATAAGCAAACTACTTACTCTACTGGCTACTGCATAGTCAGTATTATATTTTCCATCCTGCATTGCTACTTTAAGCTTTTCTTCTATGGCGGCAAAATCTTCGCTACTAGTAACTGAGGAAACTGGTGTTAGTGTAGGTACGACTGTTGGTTTTGGCGCTGGCGATACTGTTACAGGTTTAGGTAAAGCAACAGGTGCAACCTTTGGTTTTGGCGGAGAGACAGAAGTAACCACTGGTATTTGCGAAATTTTTCCAACGCTTCTTACAGGCGCGGTGGCTGGTCGGTTGCCTGTAAATATTTCTATAATATCTGCTGGATTCAATCTATACCCAAGGTCTTCTCCGCTATCATTATGTCCCTCATAAAATCCATAATTTTTAATATAACCTTTCATTAATCCAGAGAAGGTGATTCGTTTTCCCGTAGTTAAATCTTCTACAATATAATCAACATTTGTTGAGGCTTTATCGCCCAGAGGAGATTCCTGACTACCCCTTGTTGCTTGTGGTTCTGTCTTCGCCATTGTCGCAGGAGCAAATACATCTGGTTGCGTTGCTTTAGCCTTTCTATATGCTACTTTTTTAACCCGCAATGTCTGTCCATTTATATTAAAAGTTCTAAATTCGCTTCCTGCCCCTGAAAGCTGCTCCAGCCAACCAGCCAACTCTTCGTGGGTATAACCTGCCGCATATACAGTGATATAATCGTCTATAAGAAGCTGCCTAAGGTCTTCGTTATGACCGATAAATCCGCTTAGTGAATCCTTGCCCGGGCGAAGATGCTTATTTATATAGTTCTCAAAGCTTTCCCCTGATAATCCTAATTGAGATTGTAGTCTCCTAATTACTTCATCTGCAAAAACCTCGGCATTTCTTTGATATCTTGATATTGTGGTTTCATCTAAAACCCCTAGCGGTATAACTGCTCCACGCATAGCCCCGCGAACAACTATAGTTTCGGCAAGCACAATCTGAGCCTGAGTAATAATGGCCCAAACAGCCTGAAGCGTTGCCTCGCTAAATTCCGTGGGGTCGGTGTAAATACCTTTATCTGGGTCATTGTATAAGTCAAGCACCTCGCCAATCTTATCTGAGTCTTCTGTGGTTATGTTATCTGGGTCAACCCCACTTTCTATCAACTCTGTCCGAATCTTAGTTATTAAATATATGGCCTGCTGAGCATACTTAAGTGCACTGCTAAAATCCTTCTCTTTTAGCGCATCCTCAGCATCCCGGATATGCTTGGCAATCATTCCACCTGAATCTCCTGTGGGAAGTTTTGCGCTGGCAACCTGGGTAGCTTGGGCTACCTCGCCAGTCTGCCGGCCTGCTGCGCCGCTTGTTTCTACCGTTGCCAGTACCACTGGTTTAATGTAATTAAAAGATTGGGTTACTTTTTCTCCATCTTCCAACTCATAATCAATATCCAGCTGAGTAACTGCAATGACTCCAACTTTTCGCTCTGGCCACCAAGCAAAGTTTACTTGAAAAGCATATCTTCCTTCTCCCAATAAATCGCTCATGGCCTCAAATGGAGTGAGGCTTAGTTCTTGGACTATCTTTCTATCTGGTTGATTACCAACGTCACTTAGCAAACTTGATACCTGCTCCTTAACTTGCGCCATAAGCATCTCATAAACTCTTTCAGTAACTGCGCCAACAAATTGAGCATAGGTTCCACCCAGTATTTGACCTATGTCATCTAAAAGATGAGTGTCATCGGTAAGCTCAAATATTACTTCTCCTTTTGGTCTAAGCTGAACCTGGGCCCGGGCTTTGGCAAAAGCGGCTTCATTAGGTTCGGCCAATTCATATTTTCCACTCCCGCCAATTTTTGCTGCAACAAAGTAGGTTTTACTATCCTTATTTAACCTAAAATCAACCCTATCTTCGCCTTTAACAAAATCAACAGAAAAACCTTGGCGCTCAAAATGCTCTTTTATGACAGCGATTCTATCATTAACATCTTCAATATCAGAATCGTTCAGCATCAACACGATGGTGGGACTGATTCTTTGCGCAGAACCATTAACGCCAGCTTTATCTCCCAACCCGCTGCTTGCAAAGGGTGGCACTAAGGCATAGGCGTTTGTTGTTGAATTAGAGATTTGGGTTATTTGGGATAAAGGTAGGGAAAAGTTAGAAAAGAGAAATATTTCTAATACTATATAATGGAGATTATTCTAATGGTTGTTTTAAGTCTCAGATTTCGCCTGTCCGCCATTTTCATAGAATTTTAAAAAGTCTTTTCTATCTCGCAACTAAAAAACCTACCAATAGTTACATTGATAGACTTTTTGTTATTGCTATAAATATACTATATTTTCAGGATTTGTCAAGGGTTAGGGGAAGTTTTGAGTTATAGAGTTCATTGCCCGCCAAAATACTTGGCGGGTCCGCCATGTTTTGTGGCGGAAGTTACTTAAGTTACTATGAAAGAGATACTGCGAAATCTCTACAGTCGGGATTGAGTTATTGAGTCCATTAAGTTTGGAATTTTATTTAAGGGTGCGGGGTGACTGCAAAAATTGTGATTTCGCTTTTCTGAGGGCCATAGTAGAAAAAGATTCTATAGGCATTAGGGGTATGTTGCTGGGCATAGGCTTCAAAGACTTTCTCGCCATTTGGACCTTCTATTGAATGATAAAGATGCGTTTGTAAACCAGGGTGTCCTGGATTTTCACTTAGAAATCTTAATGCTTTTGTAACTGCTTTATAGTGCTTTTTTAGGCCCTGGTTTCTTTTTAATTCCCTTATACTCTCCTTGGCAGTATGGGTAAAATTTAAGATGTATTTCATAAACTTTTAAGAAATTTATCTATATCTTTCGCTTTCTCAACTTTTCCTTCTTTTGCCTCAGTCAATCCCTGTCTAATTCTTTTAAAAACTTCTGGATTTCGGTAGACCCATACCTCTTTGCTTGGAATTGATACCATTGGTCTTAATAAAATATCCCCCTCTTCACCATAGAAAATCTGAAATTCATTGGCTCTTGTTTGGGCAGTAATAAGTTTCAAAATTTTCTCTCCCAAAGTGATTCTATTTTTTGAATCAATGGTTTTAATTCCTAAGGGTACGAACTTCTCGTTAAGAGAACAAAGGATTTCTTTGTTATTGGCTTTCATGCTATTCACCTCCGATTAGAATATAGCATATTGTGGGAATTTTGTCAAGTGGGAAAATGGGAAAAATTATCCCAGGTGGAGTGAAAAACTGTCCCACCTCATAGGTGGGGCAAATTGCTCTTTACTGAATTTATTTCGCCTTTGTATTTAAAAGCCCTTTCAATTCCTTCATAAACTGGTTTATGTCCTTAAACTGGCGATATACAGATGCAAATCTCACATAGGCAACCTCGTCTAATTCATATAGATATTTCATAACGAGTTCGCCTATATCTGAGGAGGGAACCTCCTGCTCAAAATTCTGATTGAGGGTTCTTTCTATAATATCCACTATCTCCTCAAGTCTATCCATCCCAACAGGCCTTTTTTCGCATGCCTTTAAAACACCTGCAAGGAGTTTTTTTCTGTCAAATGGCTCTCGCCTTCCGTCTTTCTTTATCACCATAAGCGGCATTTCTTCTACGTATTCAAAGGTGGTAAACCGCCTTTTGCAGGATAGGCACTGCCTGCGCCTTCTAATAGATGAGCCGCTGTTCTTAAGGCGTGAGTCGGTAACTTTATTGTCTAAACTACCACAGTAAGGACACTTCATTGAAAATAAATCAGGTTAAGGTTTAGGTTAAGATCTAAATTATAGTTTATCGGTTACGGCTACGATGCCCGTTTTGTCCTTCGGTTACGTCAATCGTTATTACTTCTTTTTACGTAGCCTTGTCTAACGAAATCGATACGGGCTTCGTCACCCTAACCGTTACCAAAAAATAACCTTAAATAAATACTACCTCTTTCTTTTCTTATCAATAATCCTCAAGCTAATTCCTGCTTCATCTAAGAATTCCTTTGCCATCTTATCTGGATATCCCTCTGCTATTACAACTTTGCGAATGCCCGCATTTATCAGCATTTTGGCACATATAATGCAAGGCTGTGTGGTTGAATAAAGTATACTATCCTTTACGCTTATGCCATAGTATGCCGCCTGAAGAAGTGCATTTTGTTCCGAATGCAACCCTTTACAGAGTTCATGGCGCTCGCCGGAAGGAATCTTAAGTTTTTCTCTCAGGCAGCCTGTTATTTCGCAGTGGGTTATGCCAGAAGGAGTGCCATTATAGCCAGTTGCTAAGATATGTCTTTCTTTTACAATAACCGCGCCCACCTGGCGCCTGAGGCAGGTTGAGCGTTTTGAAACAAGCCTGGCTATCTCTAAAAAATACTCATCCCAACCAGGTCTATCTACTCTTTTTCTCTTCAAAGTAACCTCTTTAGTTTTTTAATTAACTTAGAATAAAGTGGAAAATTCTTTGTTAAGACACTAACTTCTTCTTTAACCTTCGCTAAAACCATTTCGTTATCCGGGTTTGAGAAGACCATATCAATAAGCGTGGCTATTTTCTGCATCTGAGGTTCTTTCATACCCATCGTGGTAACTGCAGGCGTACCTAATCTTATACCGCTTGTAACAAATGCACCCTTGGTATCAAAGGGTATGAGATTTTTATTTACTGTAATATTTGCCCTATCAAGAAGGCTGGAGGCATCTTTACCTGTTATATCCCTATCCGTTAAATCTACAAGCATTAGATGGGTATCTGTACCTCCAGAGACCAATCTAAAACCCTTTTCCCTTAGGGCGTTTGCAAGTGTCTTTGCATTTTTTACAATCTGCTCTTGATATTTACTAAATGTGGGGGAAAGCGCCTCTTTAAAGGCAACTGCCTTACTAGCGATTACATGCATTAAGGGACCACCCTGTATCCCAGGAAAAATCTGGCTATCAATGCGTCTTGCAAATTCCTTTTTACAGATAATCATTCCACCCCTTGGTCCACGCAAGGTCTTATGGGTGGTTGTCGTAACAAACTCTGCATAGGGCACAGGGGTAGGATGAACGCCCGCAGCTACAAGTCCCGCGATATGCGCCATATCTACAAATAAATATGCACCTACCTTATCACAGATTTTTCTTAATTTCTCAAAATCTATCGTCCTTGGATAGGCACAGGCACCCGCCAATATTAGTTTTGGTTTGAATGACTTTGCTAAAGTAAGAATCTCATCATAATCAATTGTTTCTGTCTTTTTATTTACACCATATGTTCTAATATTGAAAAATCTTCCTGAAAAATTGTGGGGATGACCATGGGTGAGATGCCCTCCGCAGGCAAGGTCCATAGCAAGCACCTTATCGCCTAATTCCAGAATAGCAAAATATACCGCCATATTTGCCTGGCTTCCAGAATGGGGCTGGACATTTACATGTTCTGCCTTAAAGAGTTTTCTGGCGCGCTCTATTGCAAGTTCCTCTGCCTTGTCTATAAATTCGCATCCGTTATACCATCTTCCCTTAGGATATCCTTCTGCGTATTTATTGGTAAGGATAGAGCCTTGCGCCTCCAGAACCGCCTCGGATACAAAGTTCTCGGATGCAATTAACTCCAAGTTTCTGCTTTGCCTTACTGTTTCTTCGTAAATTGCCTTAAATATTTCAGAATCAACTTTTCTTAAAAGATTCATTTACCTTGTCTCCTTTAATAATCTTTTCTCCAATATCTTTATCTGATTTACCCTTCTCGAATGCCTGCCACCCTCAAAGGATGTATTAAGCCATATATCTAATATTTTTTTTGCTTTTTTAAAATTCACAAACATTGAACCAAAGACAAGCACATTAGTATCATTATGCTGTCTACTTAATTTTGCAACTTTTATATTATTAGCCACAACTGCCCGAACATTTGGAAATTTATTTGCAACTATTGAAAAACCTACTCCTGTCTTACATATAAGAACGCCTCTGTCAAACCTTCTGCTTGAGATAGCCCTTGAAACCTTTATCCCAAACTCAGGATAATCACAACTTTCTAAGGAATTTGTGCCAAAATCTTTGACAATATGGCTTTCTTTCTTTAAAAATTTTACTAACTTTTCTTTTAGCTCAAATCCGCCATGGTCTGTACCAATTGCAATTTTCATAATATCCTCATATTCTTATATTGATTGCTCGTTACCCGTTACGGATTACGCGTTACTAAGTCACAACAACTTCACAAACTTCTCTAACGACCTTTTTATGGTATCGCGCACATTCCTATAAAACTCAACAGGCATTCCTATGGGGTCATCTATATCCAAATCTGAAATATTCTCAACGCTGTCGTCAAATTCTCTTAAAAGATAAACCTTATCCTTTGCCTCGGGAACCCTTGTTAATATCTCATTCTTATGGCTATTTGTCATAACTAAAATCAAATCTGAATTTCTTATTATCTCATCTGTAACTCGCCTCGCCCTATGATATGAAATATCCACTCCTTCCTCTTTCATAACGTTAACTGCTTCAGGAGTGGGCATCATTCCCTCTGGCGCAGCAATGCCGCAGGACAAAACCGATATGTCCTTTTTTTCATTTAACATCTTTTTCAAAAAACCCTCTGCCATTATGGAACGGCAACTGTTTCCTGTGCAAACTATAAGGATTGATTTTATGTTTTTGAAGTCCATAACTTGATTACGGTGTCAGAGTGTCAAGGTATCACTGAAATATCTTCTAACTTTATTGCTCCTTCCCTTAAAATCTTCGGCTTATCGTTTGTCAGGTCCACCACAGTTGACGGAATACCAATAGGACTTTTACCCGCATCTATTATCATATCTATTTTTCCATTGAAAGTACTAAGAATTGATTTGGCGTTAACGCATTCCTTTTTACCTGATAAGTTAGCACTCGGCGCAAAAAGCGGAAGTTTTGTCTCTTCAAGCAACATACTAACCGCCCTGTAATCAGGCATTCTAAAACCTATCTTCTTTCCTTCTTCTGTCTTTAAAATTGCTGTCAAGGCACCTGGCCAGAATTTTTCTAAAATCTTTTTTGCATAAGGCGTAATCTTGACATCAAATTTATCCAAATCGCTAAATCTATTTATTAATACCGTAAAGGGTTTATTTCTTGGACGTTTTTTTATCTCGTATAATCTCTTAACCGCATTTTTATCAAGCGAATTTGTAAATAAGCCGTACACCGTTTCTGTGGGAAACGCTATTATACCACCTTCTTTTAAAATCCTCGCTGCTTTTTTTATTATCTTTATATTAGGTTTATCGGGATTTATAGCATAAATTTCTGTCTTTCTTAAAATTCTTTTCTCCGTTTTTCTTTTTCTTCTGTTAATTAATATTGGGGTGGCAAGGTTTGTGTTTGTCATATCTTTGGAAACCAAATAAACCCGAGCAACCAATTCTTGGAGCGAGCATAAGGAGCATAAGGAGTAAGTTTATGAGGCGAGACTTCTCCGTAATCAGCTTTACTACTAGCCCCTTTAATCCTACAAGGATAGTCCTTCCTATACCTCTTAAGGAAGGGACTAAGGGGATGGGGGTGCTTGTAGGAGAAGGCAAGCCGAATACTCCGAGCACCGCAAGCAAGCGGAGAGAATTGTGTTGCTTGTATTGACGAAAACCAAACCTTGACAGGACCCATAGTTATCTAGAAAATATTAAATTCTTTTTTCCAAGATTTATGCCTATTTAAATCTAACACTGTCTTTCTCATATTG
>VGKN01000011.1 GCA_016867055.1 Candidatus Omnitrophota bacterium | reverse complement strand
TATTTGTAAAACTAGTTTTACATTTTGGGCATGTTATTTCTATATTTTTATCAGGAAATTTCAATTTTTGACCGCACGTAGAACAACTCACTATTTTTTCTTTAACCAATATTAATCTATCGTTAACCTCAGTGATTTTGTGCTCTTTTTTATATTTTTTAATAGCTTCCCAAATATATTTGCTTATGTCCTCGGTTACTCTATCAAAACCAAGTAAGTTTGCTGTCTGCTCAATTAGATTATCCTTCGGCATGCTATATTCCGTTTCTAATGCTAACAATGCTGCTTCTCCTATTTCTTCCAAAGCAATAAATTCTATATTTTTATTAACATCCATTGAATCTCGCCGTCTAACAACAGGCTTTTCCATATCTACTGGCCAATAAAAATTCCCCTTTTTCTTAATCATCTTCTCAGAAACGCTAATATGTTCAGCTTCACCAAGAATTTCTCGTATCCTGCTTCCCACTGCACGTATCCCCCAATGTTGCACAACTCGCCTTTCTGCTTCGTCTTTATGAACAGGGCCTTCGTACTCTACAACTTTCTTTAATATTGAACAAATTTTAGAAGTATCTGATAAATAAAAATTCTCAGAGGCAAGTGTTTTATGGATGGGGGTTAAAGAGTAGTCTTTGATTTGTAGATTATTTCTCTTTGAAGTAGGATTTCTATATTGGATTTCATATCCAGAGTTAACTTTTAGTTTTTTTTTATAAAATTCGCCTCTTTTTGCTTTCTCAATCACGTTAATTAGTTTTTCAAATTCTAAACGAGGATTTTTAAACCAATCTGTGGACCAAATTCTGTAAATATTCCAATTTAAATCTTCCAAAACTTGTTCTCTTAATCTATCCCTGTCCCTTGCTGTTGCTGAAGAATGATAATGTGCCCCATCGCATTCTATCCCAAGAACATACCGCCCCGGCCGATCATCATCAATTATTGCTAAATCAATCCTGTAGCCTGAACATCCCACTTGTTTTCTTACTTTAAGTCCTTTATTTACTAATAAGTTATATACTGATTCTTCAAAAGGAGATTCTAAAAAACCGCCTGTATCAGCTTCGCGCAATAAAGCAGACTTTCCCTTTTCGGCAAAATCTAAATAATGCTTTAATAAATGGACTCCTTCGCTATCCGTTCTCGATAAATCAAAATCATCGCCTCTAATTGAACTAAATATTTCTAAGCGCTTTCTTGCACGAGTTACTAACACATTTAGTCTTCGGGCACCACCAATTTGATTGATAGGCCCAAAATTCATAGGTAGCTTCCCGTTTGGATCTTTCCCATACCCAACACTTATGAATATCACATCTCTTTCGTCGCCTTGAATAGTCTCTAAATTTTTTACAAAAAAATGTTCTATTTTGTCTCTAGCAAAAAATACTTCAAGACTGTTATCTTGTCTTAACATTTCTTCTATTACATCTTCTATTGCATATTTCTGTCTTATGCTAAATGTTCCGACTCCTAAGCTTAACTCTGGATGTTCTCTAAAATGCTTAAAAATAGCCTTTGCGACTTCTCGAGCCTCCTCAACGTTTGTCCCACTTCCACCTCTATCGTAAGATGTACTAGGTAAATAATGAAATTTTATGCCTAAATGTTCACATTCTTCCTCTGCGCAAGGAAAAGTAAAAAGGTGATTTTCATAAAAATGCTTATTTGAGAAAGCAATCAAAGATTCGTGTTTGCTTCTATAATGCCATCTTAACATTGTCCGGGAGATACCGCTAACCGCACACTCATCAAGAATACTATCTAAATCTACTGTTTCTTCAGTAAATCCTTCTTCATCCTCTGGAGTAATGACTTCTGATTGGAAAAAGCTTGTTGGAGGTAATTGTTTACTATCTCCAGCTATAACAACTTGCCTGCCCCTCAATATTGCACCAATACTGTCTTCTGGTGGTATTTGACTAGCTTCATCAAATATAACTAAATCAAATTTAATTAATTCTGGATTCAAGAATTGAGCTACTGTTAAAGGACTCATCATAAGGCAAGGCTTAAGATTTATAACAACATTCGGGGCTTGTTCAAAAAACTTTCTAATTGGCATATGCGCCCGTGTTTTCCGTGATTCTCGCAACAAAATACCTAATTCAGACCCTTTAGAAGGTGTATAAGAAGGCGTGTAAGTAGTATCGAATTTTCCAGAAAGCTTATGTTGAATTCGTATTTTTGCTAATTCTATTTGTTTCTTATCAAGCTCACAAAATTTTTGTATTAATTTTTCATGATCTTCACCACGGAACCTTTTTAAAGAGGCTCTTTCTAAAAAAGCTACATCTAACCAACACCTCAAAAATTGACATTTAAATGTATCAACTATTTTTTCTATAGGTATTTTTATTGACAGAACCTTATTAACAAAATCTTTTAAGCCAAACTCTTCGCATGTTTCTAAGATTTCTTGGTATCTTGTCCAATCTTCTATTAAGTCTATATTATTTCGCATATTATTAATTTTCTTTAGTATGCCTGATAATAACGCTTCATCATACTTTGCACCAAAGGCTAAAATTTCATCTATCTTGGTAAGTTCAATAAATAACTTAGTATCATCTTTTAATTTGTTTAAGACACTAGACAAATTACCTAGAATAATTTGAGAATTTTCTTTATCAATTTTATGCTTTTCTAACTCTTCAAATACATTATCCATAAAATATTTTTTGATTACATAATAGCGAAATTTAACCATCCACTTTGAAAAGTTATCTAAAGACTCCCAATCTGTATCTTTACCCTTCCATATTTCACCAAACAATTCACTTCCTAACTTATTATTGTTTATTTTTTCTAAAGTTTGTTTTCCTTCTTTTATCCTTTCTAAGTCAGCAATAATTTCTTTTATGCGGGGTTTATATTTCTTACCAATTATATATTTCTTCAATAAGCTACGGTCCCTCCAGAAAGAAGAAGTTAAAAACAAAAACGGATTTTTGGAATAATGACAATATCTATTAATAAGGGAATCAATTTCTATATTGTCAGAAATAAACTTATCAATATTATATTTAGTACTCAGCCCTGCCTTAAACTCATTAAAAAATTTAACATTTTTTATTATATCTTCTATTTCCCAAGACAATGAATTCCAACGTTCATTTGTTAATATCGATTTCGTTACAAGGGGCGATTCTTGTAAAAGCTTATTTGCCTCGATGAGAATCTCAATATCCACAATCGTAGAAGGCTCTTTAAAAAAAGTCTCTTTTGCTAGTTGTTTTATATAGTCTTGCAGAATAGAATAATTATTTAATATTGATTCCGCTACTTCTTTTAATCTCAATTTTTCTTGATAATAAATACTGGTTAGTTTAGATCCATACCACGGATACTCTAAAGGATTATGAATTTTTGATAAGATATCTGCTAGGCTATCTAATAAATCGCAGCTTGCATCATATTTTTTCCTATCCCATTCTTGAGAATCCTTAAAAACAAAAGCAATATCTTGAATTTCAGGATGAATATTTATAATTCCAACGGCCTGATACGGTGTCATCTCTAATTTACCAAAAGGAGTATGAATATCTTTAACATAATTATTGAGCTCATTTCTTAGTTTTTCTAATTTTGTGATTTCGTCATCATGTGAATGATCTGGCTTCTTTTGCATTTCCAGTACTCTAACTAATTCTTTTATAACTTCATTCTTGTTTGCTTTTCTACTATGTAACTCTAAGCAAAAATCTCCAAGCCCATTGTTATCAAGACGTTTTTTTACTACCTCTAAAGCAGCCATCTTTTGACTGACAAAGAGCACCTTTTTATCATCCGCTAAAAACTCTGATATTATATTTGCTATCGTCTGGGATTTTCCCGTTCCAGGAGGACCTTCAATCACAAGATTTTTTCTTTCTTTAACTGCTAATATTGCCTGCTGCTGACTTGAGTCTGCATCTAAAATCTGAAAAGTTTTATGAGGAGTCAATATCTTATCTAATTCTTTTTGTTCCAAGAGTAATCCTAATGAAACCTTTTGTTCTCCAGGTTGACCACAAATCAAGCGAATCACTGGATTATTTAATAAAATAGATAAGAATCTCTCAATATCTTTATACATAATAAATTTAGCAAAAGAAAATAGACTTAGGTATATATCATTTGTAACGCTCCATCTATCAAATTTTCTAATAGCCGATTGAATTTGAGAAAATATTTGCTGGGGATCTATATTTTCTAGTTCCTCATCAATTGGTTCTATTGTAATTGCAAAATCATTCTGCATCTTTAAGATCAAAGCTGGATTCAGAATTAATGGTTCTTCTTCATGGACTTTTAACTTAAATTTACTTCTTACTGAGGTGCGCGTCAATTCTACCGGAACTAGAATTATTGGTGCTTTTAATTTAACGTTGGATTCTTCTGATTCATACCACTCTAAACAACCAAGCGATAAAAATAAAACATTATAGCCCTGTTCCTCGATAACAGAATTGGCCTTAGAATAAATACGGAACAAATTCTTAGGTAACTTCTCTTTAGCTAAATCTGTCTGCAAATACTTATCCCTATATCTTTGTTCAAGCTCTTCTTTTTTATATGTTTGAAATTCCATTGATAGCTCTTCTTTTATTTCTTTATTATCTTCACTTTCTTTAAATAATTCATCTTCTGATGAAGCAACGGGTAAAAACTCCATTCCTTCATTTTCAATCGCAAGTAGACTTAAAATCTCTGTAGGCAATTCATCTGTAATTTTTATTGTAGTAACTTTAGTGGGGCGGAAATTTAATAATCTATTTCTCTTAGATAAATCAATTAGCTTGTCTTTCCACTTTTTAATACGTTCTTCAACAATATTGACCATCTTTTAACTCAAATTGGTTCTCTAAAATTTTTGTTTCTTATTTCTTCCCACCAGCTCATCTAAACTAATCCCAAATGCATCCGCTAATTTAAGCAAAGTTTTCAACGTAGGATGCTCAGCTGCTCCTTGTTCTATTTTTGTGATTGCATTAAAAGAGAGGCTGGCCTTTTCAGCTAATTTCTGCTGCGTCCAATTGCGTTCTCTTCGCAGTTCTTTGAGTCTCTTGGCAAGCATTTTTTCTACTTAACTAAATGATAAAGTTTTAGTATTATATCTTTAGTGCTTAATTTGAAATACTGAACGCTTATTATTTTACCACAAGAAAATTGGTGTCAGAACTCCGTATTTCCTTGTAATTAAACAAATTATGGATTAATTATCTTTATCCTCGGACGCCCTCTTCGCCTCTTCTTTCTTATCGCTAACCATACTTCTATCTGTTTGAGGAATCTTTCCGAAGAAAATTGTATTTGACCGTTTAGACTTTTATGAATAAGTTTTAATTTATCATCATCTAATAGGCTTGAGGCAAATTCTCTATATCTCTCTATCCTTTCTTCCATTGTATTGCCAAGACCTAAGAAAACAGGATTTTCTTCTCTATTTATCAGATTATCTTTTTCGATTTTAATCTGAGAATGATAACTTGAATAGGGATATCTTTCAGGATGTTCAACTATCCCAGCACGAACTGGATTCTGCTCAATATAGCACATTAGCGTAAGAAGATATTCATCATCGCTTACAATGGGACTTCTGAATCTCCCTTGCCAAATATGACCTGTGGTTTTATATCTTTTATGATAATAACGGGTATGAGCAATAGTAATTGCTTTCATTATTTCGCTGATTGTGCCATCTTGGGAAGTCTTTATCAAAAGGTGGATATGATTACTCATCAAGCAGTAGGCGAAAATTTTAAAATTAAACTTCTCTTTGTATCTCCTTAGAATATCCAGGTAATGTAGATAATCTTTATCTCCGGCAAAGGTAATCTGGCGATTATTGCCACGATTTAAGACATGATAGGTCAAATCTGGTAGGTGTATTCTTAAAGGACGAGGCATAAATTAATTATAGCAGAAGATAAGTCTATGTCAAATAATTATTACATATCTTGTTTATGTATAATGAGTTATTGAGTTCTGACACCAATTTCCCTGAGTTATTGAGTTCTGACACCAATTTCCCTGACACCAATTTCCAGGGATGCCGAAGTATAACTTCCTGAGAGGCTTCATTCGGCAAACTGCTGACCCCTTGTTCAATTCGCCCTGATTTTCCATGTAGGCGAATTAATCCCTCAGCTTGAAGCCCTTGATGGTCGGGGCGGACAGACTTGAACTGTCGACCCCTTGAACCCCATTCAAGTGCTCTAGCCAAACTGAGCCACGCCCCGATTTGCTGGGCTTCAAGCTGAGGGAAACCCCATTTCCCTCGCTATCACTCGGGACTTCGTGTCTCACTCTGTTTACCACTCGCAGGTGCTCTAGCCAAACTGAGCCACGCCCCGCTACAAATCAGCTATTAGGAAATGGGAATTAGGAATCGGTAACAAGACTTTTTTGCCATTTACTAATTCCTATTTACGAGTTACTTGTTACTTTTTCTCGTTTAACTCTAACTAAAATCTTCTAACTCCTCCTTGCTTTTCCTTGTCATTAAATCGCTTACTGCCTTAAGAGGTGATTTTTCTTCAAATAAGACCTGATAAACTTCCCTGGTTATAGGCATATCTACGTTATTAATCTGGCTCAGTCTATACGCAGCTTTGGTGGCATTTACACCCTCCACAACCATCTCGGTGCTTGAAAGCACTGTGTTTAATTTTCTTCCCTTTGCCATCTCCTCGCCCAACCACCTGTTTCTGCTATTTAAACTTATACAGGTGGTTGCCAAGTCCCCAAGTCCGCTTAAACCACTAAAGGTCTCTGGCTTTGCCCCTAACTTTACACCAAGTCTTATTATCTCAGAAAGCCCTCTGCATAAAAGGGCCGCCTTTGTATTTGTGCCAAAACCCAAACCGTCGGATATGCCGCAGGCTATGGCAATAATGTTTTTTAAGGCTCCACCCAGCTCTACTCCAATAACATCAGAATTTGTATATACCCGAAGTCTTTCATTTGAAAGCAGTTCCTGAATTACTCTCATATATTCAGAGTCATCTGATGCACATACTATAGCAGTAGGTAAACCCCTTGCTACCTCAAATGCAATAGAGGGTCCTGAAATCACAGAAAGTCTTGCCTTGCCTAAAATCTCTGTTATCAGTTCTGACATCCTCTTTAAGGTCTCTGTCTCAATGCCCTTGGTGGCACTAATCAGATTTAAAGAGCGCAATTTGTGTTTTTTTATTTTATTCAAGACATCCCTCATATACTGGGAAGGGACTGCTAATATTAGATAATCAACATTGTCCAGAATAATCTCAATATCATTTGTAAATAAAATCTCATCCGGAATCTTTACTTGCGGCAAAAACTTTTTGTTCTCCCTATTTGTCTGCAGAAAATTGATGTACTCTAAAGAAGGTCCCCATACCCTTATCCGAAACCCCTTGTTAAATAAAAGGATGGATAAGGTTGTGCCCCATCCGCCATCGCCTATTATGCCAATAGTTTTCATAAGTTAGGTGATTTACTATATCATAATAAAAAATTGTGGTCAATAAAAAATCCGTCTCCTCTGGACGGATTTTCAATTTAATACCTATACCTTCTTATTTTCTTACGCTGCTGCCAATTTACTCAGTTTACGCTCAATATAAAGTCTTAATCGGCTCAAACTTGCCTCAGAAATTTCTGTAAATCTAACTCCTACATAGTATCTATCAGAAAAAGGAATCTTTTGCGCCCAAACAACCACTCCCTTTGCAATTATAGGTATATCATCATCTCTTAGATAAATCTCAACCAAAATTTTTGTTGATTCCGCAACAAAATCATTTAAAAGCCTTACACCTCCCATACTTATGTCTTTTGAAAGACTGCCCTTTTCGCAGGATTTTGTGATATAGACCATATTCTTATAGATAACAGGAAGGTGTGCCTCTACCCTTTTAAATCCTCTCCTTTCTATTAGGGACTTGTTCATTTAATCACCCTCTTTAAAACTTATACGTTTACTTGCTGTTTCTTCTCTTGTCTAATTTTCATTATATATTTAAAAGTCACGAGAAAGAGTTGATTTGCGAATACAACATAAAAATCTCCTAAGACCCTTAAGATTAAATAGTCATCGTTATTCTTTACATCATGGAATTTTGTAATAAAAAATTGCCTCTTTGAGCAATTTTTTCTTGAAATTTCCTCACCTAAGAACCCTGCTGAATCATAGGGAAGATTGGATACCTCTTGTTTTTTTATAACATAAATACAACGTTTCTCCGCAGTCGTCACAAAACCCTTGTCTTCAAAAACCTCCTTAACAGAGATATCAGCGTGTTTTTTATCCTGTGAAATCAGGTTTCTGAATAGAATCTCACGCATTTTAATCCCCCTTTAAAATGAAAGCCGAATCGCCTTCTTCCTTCGGCAACCCGGCTGTCACTTGGTGACCCGTGGCTTTGCCCCGAGCGTAACCACTTCCTTTTAGTGGCTCCTCGGGATCCCCTTCGGGATGTCCCAGTCTTGCGACTGGTTTGCCTTTATCGGGTATTATTTTTTAATTTTAAAATGTCTTTAGTTTCATCTTAAAAAAAATATTTTCAGTTAGTTCTAATCTAAATATAGTATATAAATTTTCAATGTCAATAGTAAAATAATTAACTTTTTTTTATATTAACTAAGCAGCCTTTGCCCTATTTTCTTCTCAGTCCCTTCAATTAGTCTTTTTATGTTATTCCTGTGCTTAAGACAAATTACAAAAGCCAATATTGAACTAAAAAGAATCAGTTCAAATCTACCATTAAATACCAAAAAAAATATAGGTGAGAAGATAGCTACTACAATTGAAGAAACAGACACATATTTAAAAACTGCCAAAATAATTAACCAGAGAGAAAATATAAAAAACGAAATCTTTAAATCCAGTGCTAAAAATACGCCTATTGCCGTGGCTACACCCTTTCCACCTCTAAATTTTAGAAAAACTGGCCAGATATGTCCGACCACTACAAAGAAACCTAAAATAGTTTTTAAACAAATTGGGTCAAGATAACGAAAGTAGATATTCAGAAGCATTGTAAAAAACTGGACCACAAAGTATCCCTTAAAAATATCAAAAAACAAGACAAGTAAGGCGGGTAATTTCCCAAAAATCCTGAGCACATTGGTTGCGCCAATATTTCCACTACCATATTCTCTTATATCAATTCCCTTAATAAGTCTTCCGATAATAAAACCGGTTGGGATTGAACCTATGAGGTAAGAGATTAGTATTCCCAAGAGGTTAAATAATAAATTAACTACTGTCATTTAATAAAATCCTTATGGGTGTACCAAAAAAAGGGAAGTTTTCCCTCAGTTTGTTTTCAATATACCTTAACATCTCTTTTTTCAGTATATCTTTCTTTTTTGCCTTTATGTAAAAGGTTGGTGGTTTAATAGAGTTTTGAAACATTTTTATATTTTTTCTTGCTAAATCCATAGGATATGAGGAAATTTTATCAAAAATCCTGTTTTTTAAAAAATCATCAAGTTGTTCTTGAGGAACTCTATAGACTGAATTTTCAAAAATTGATTTTGCCACATTAAGTGTTTCAAGCACATTAAAACCACTTATAGCTGAGGTTAATACAATAGGGTAGTTTTTCAAAAAGGGTAAATTTTTTAAAAGGTAGCTTTCATATTCAGCAAAGTTGGGTTTCTCTATTAAATCAAGCTTATTTACAACTATTATACAACATTTACCTTCTTCTATCACTGTATTAATTATCCTAATATCATCTTTAACTATACCTTCACGCACATCAATCAACGCAAGGCATACGTCAGACCTTCTTATGCTTTCTATTGTTCTTACCCTTCCATAGAAAGTTATCCTATCCTTAATTTTTCTTTTGTGGACTATTCCTGCAGTATCAATAAGTAAAAATTTTACCTTGTCTTTCACAAGAAGGGTGTCTATGGCATCCCTGGTAGTATATGGAGTCTCACTAACTATAACACGCTCCTCGCCCAAAAGACAGTTTAAAAAGGAGGATTTGCCTACGTTCGGCCTTCCAACAATTGCTATCTTTAGCACATTCTCAGAAAGTACCAATTCCTCCGACAATTGTACGTGCTCAAGTATCTCATCTAATAATTCCTTTATTCCTAATTTACAGGTAACTGATAGAGGTCGTGGTTCTCCTAAGCCAAGTTGGTAAAATTCATCTACATAATTTCTCAATTTTTCATTATCCACTTTATTTACTACTAAAATTACCTCTTTCTGAAATTCTCTTAATAGGTTAGAGATTTCTATGTCTAAGGGCAACACCCCTTCTTTTACATCGCATACAAAAATCAACAAATCTGCCTCCTTAATCGCTTGATTTGTTTGCTGGAGAATCTTTCTTGAAAGTGTGTCGTTCTTACTTAAGGTAATTCCTCCTGTATCTATAAGGGTAAATTCTTTCTTTTTATGTTTAAATCTTGCAAAGAGTCTATCTCGGGTTACCCCTGGGGTTTCATCAACTATGGCTTTTCTTCTCCCAATAAGGGAATTAAACAGAAATGATTTGCCTACGTTTGGCCTTCCAACAATTGCAACAGAAAAATCAGACATCTCTAAGGGGAATAATGGGAATTATTATTGGTAGGAACCCTGGGCTCCATTGAAGAGTTTACTGCCTCGTATTATATACCCGATTCCGGATAAGACAGTAAAAATAATGGCGATATTCCACAATATAAATGAAAATTTAAACTGAAGAAGCATGGCTATTATCGTCAACATCTGAAAAAAAGTGGTCAACTTTCCAAGTAAACTTGGCATAACCTTTAAAGAGCCTGCGACTATATAAATAAGCAGGCTGCCAAATATTATTATCGCATCTCTCGAAACCACAATAATAGGAACCCATGCAGGAAGCCTAAGTTCTTTTGGCATATTTCCTATTACTGACAGGCATATAAAGGCGCTGATTAAGAGAAGTTTGTCGGCTATCGGGTCTAAAAAGGTTCCTAATTTTGTCTTGATATTTTTTATCCTCGCAATATAGCCATCAACAGCGTCCGTAAGCACTGCTACAGTAAATATGCTGAGTGCAACAAACCTTAGGACCTCCTGCTGGGGAGAATAATAGACTAGCGATGCGATAAAAAACGGCACAAGTAAAATCCTGAGTATAGACAATTTATTGGCTAAGTTCATAGAATAATTTAGCTAAAAGTTATAGATTTAAGTTATAAGTTAAGTTTTTAAATTAACAATCCCCTACGACTTTTGCTAATTACTATTATTTTTTATACTTCAATTCTGTTCCGCATTCAGCACAATACTTAGCGCTGTCCGGATAGCTCTTTCCGCAACCAGAACAGAATTTTGGCTGTGACTTCTCAGCCTGTTGAGCATGTTGTAATTCCTCAGTAGTTGTTGCCTCTGTCTGGGCACTTGCCGCTGTCTGACCTTTAAACCTTAAGGGAGTTCCATCGTTAGGGCAGTTCCGAACACCTCCAGTAAATCCCTGACCACAGGTTGGACAGAATTTTGTCTCCATCATATCTCCTATTAACGCACCGCCGGCTGCACCAGCTGCCGCACCTATGAGGGCTCCCTCTTTGGTATGGCCACTCTGATGGCCTATTATCGCACCTGTGCCTGCTCCTATAAGAGTACCTATACCTGCGCCCTGTTGGGTTGTTGTACAACCTGCTAAACCAAATACAAGTAAAATTAAACTAACTATAACCACTCTCATCTCATTTCACCCCCTATCCATTTAAATTAAATTTTATCATAACTACCTTTATAAATCAATCTTCATTTTATAATCCTTATCCTGTTAAGTGGCCAATAGATTAGAAAGGCCTTTCCCACCAGATTCCTCTTTGGTACAAATCCCCAGTACCTCGAATCCCTTGAGCTTGCACTGTTATCTCCGAGAACATAAAAGGAATTGTCTGACACTTTTATCTTTTGCTCTTCAGCACCAAAATCTCCTCTGTTGTAATAGTATCTTTGCAAAAAGGAATTTGAATTCAGGGGTTTTTCGTTGATATAAATTTTCCCATCCCTAATCTCAACAGTTTCTCCTCCAAAGGCTATCAATCTCTTTATAAGGTATTTCTTCTTCTCTTCGGTGGATTTAAATACTATCGCCTCTCCTCTCTTTGGCGGTACAAAGTGGTATATAAATTTATTAACAAATATGTGGTCTCCTTCAATAAGGGTAGGTCTCATTGAGCCGGTAGGTATCTTAAAAACCCCCATTATAAAAGTCCTGACAAGTAATGCAAGGACTACTGCTATAACAATAGACTCAACATATTCATAGACAATTGCTTTGCTGGGCAAACGTAGTTTAATCTTCAAATTTTAGGTCCTCCTAATAACAAAATTTTATTTTGTATGGTAATAGGCCAATGGTAATCTATAGTCATAAAAAGAGAATAATGATTATTAGATCTTTAATACCGTCATAAATGCTTCTTGAGGAATCTCTACCTTCCCAAACTGCTTCATACGTTTCTTGCCAAGTTTTTGCTTCTCCCAGAGTTTTCTCTTTCTTGTAATATCTCCTCCGTAACACTTTCCCGTAACATGCTTTTTAAGGGGTCTTATGGTCTCTCTCGCAATTATTCTTTCTCCTATGGAGGCTTGTATAGCCACTTCAAAGAGTTGCCTCGGTATAACCCCTCTCAATTTTTCAACAAGCTGTTTTCCTTTTATATATGCTTTTTCTTTTACAACTATAAAAGAGAGTGCATCGCAACCTATCCCATTTATAAGTATGTCAAGTTTCGCAAGCTTACTGGGGCGATATCCCTTGAATTCATAGTCCAATGAGCCATAGCCTCGACTTACCGATTTAATCTTATCGTAAAAATCCACTATTACCTCTGAAAGCGGAAATTCATAGGTAAGCATCACACGGCTTATGTCAAGATATTCGGTGGATATGTGTATACCGCGTCTTTCCTGCGAAAGTTGCATTATCACACCAACAGCATCAGTAGGTACTATCAAAAAGGCCTTTATATAAGGTTCTTCAATCTGTTTAATCTGGGGTGGGGGAGGGAGTTTAGTGGGGTTATCTATTTCTATAGGACTTCCATCATTTTTTATCACCCTATAAACGACGCTCGGGGTAGTAGCAATTAGATTTAGACCAAATTCTCTTTCAAGCCTTTCCTGAACTATATCCATATGGAGAAGTCCTAAGAATCCACATCTAAATCCAAATCCTAAAGAAGCAGATTTCTCCGGTTCGTATATAAAAGAAGCATCGTTTAGACTCAGTTTATCAAGGGCATCCCTCAACAGAGAAAAATCCTTGTTGTTTACTGGATATATGCCACAGAATACTAGGGGCTTTATCCTTCTATAAGATTTAAGTGGTTCTTTTGCAGGCATCTTAGCAGCTGTGATTGTATCCCCTATATGGACCTCCTTAGGCTCCTTGATATTACAGATTAAAAAACCAACCTCTCCATCTGATAACTCCTCCACGGAAACCATCTTAGGAGTAAGAACCCCGAGCTCCTCTACCACATAAGATTTCAAAGTTCCCATCATTGTTATAGGAAGTCCCTTTTTTATAGTACCATTAAAAATTCTTATGTATAAAACTACCCCTCTAAATGTATCATAGGTAGAATCAAATATTAAGGCCTGTAAGGGTCTGTCTTTTTCTCCTCTTGGAGGGGTTATATTCTCAATGATATTTTTAAGAATCTCCTCTGTTGCAATACCTTTTTTCGCGCTTGCCAAGATTGGCGTCTGTTCTATCTTGAGAATCTCGGATAACTGAAGACCTACCGCCTCTGGCTGGGCATTTGAGAGGTCAATTTTATTTATAACTGGTATTATCGTCAGATTATGCTCCTTTGCAAGATAGTAATTTGCTACTGTCTGTGCCTCAACTCCCTGGGCTGCATCTACCACCAATAATGCGCCCTCACATGCAGCAAGAGATTTTGAAACCTCATAGGAGAAGTCTACATGACCTGGGGTATCTATTAGATTTAAGGTGTATCTCTTGCCATCGCTATGGTTGTAGTTTAGCCTAACAGCGCTTGCCTTTATTGTTATACCCCTTTCCCTTTCCAAGTCCATATCGTCAAGCAGTTGGTTCCTAAACTCTCTTTCTGAGATTGCACCAGTAAATTGTAGGATTCTATCTGCCAATGTAGATTTACCGTGGTCTATATGCGCAATTATACAAAAATTTCTAATGAGCTCTCTGTTCATGTTTATTTTTCAATAAAAAAACCTTGGCTTTCTCTACAAGCTTGCTAACAGCTTTTTCAGAAAAAGACTCAGCGCATATCCTTAAGATAGATTCTGTCCCAGAAGGCCTAAAAAATATCCAGGAATCATCTTTAAATATCAACTTCAGTCCACCTAAACGTTTTATGGTTTTAATAGGTTTTCCAAAGGAATTTCCCTTGATACTATTAGAGAGCCTCTTGAAGATTTTATCCCTCTCGTTTAAAGTAAGTCTTATATCCTCCCTTTTATAAAAAAACCTGCCAAATTCTTCTTCCATCTTTTCAATAATATCTATTATAGATTTTTTTCTTTTAGCAAGCATCTCCAAAAGAAGAAGTCCTCCTAAGATACCATCCCTTTCAGGGATATAACCCTTATAACCTATACCGCCTGATTCCTCTCCGCCGATTAATATATCCTTAGTGCGCATAAGTCTTGCGACATGTTTAAAGCCAACCTGCCGTTCGTAAATCTTAAGATTATACTTTTTTGCGATTCTATCCAAGGTTTGGGTTGTCTGAATGGAGCGCACAATGGCCCCCTTAAGATTTCTATCCTCAATCATATGAAGAAGCAATAGACAAAGCATCTTCTGACCATTGATAAATCTACCATCAGGCCCCATAGCTGTTATCCTGTCTGCATCTCCATCATTTGCAAGGCCAATATCGTAATTGGAAGAGCTCAT
>VGKN01000010.1 GCA_016867055.1 Candidatus Omnitrophota bacterium | reverse complement strand
AAAATAATCTCCTCGTGCCTCTGATCTAAAATAACTTCTAATTCTTTAGACGGGTCCTTTTTTATTCCAAAAAATATCTCCTCATACATCTCTGCCACCCGCCGAGGAGTTTCTTGAATGTCCTTTCTCTTAGGATCCTCACCAATTGCCTCAAGGATTTCCCTAATCGCATTTTCTATTTTTTTCTTATCCATTTTATTTTCCTATGCAAAATTTTGAAAATATCCTCTCCAATAACTCCTCAGTATAAACCTCTCCAATAATTATCCCTATGAAATCCAGCGCCTCCCTTATATTGATATAAATAAACTCAGAGCCCCTACCATTTAGCATATCCTTTCTTGCCTCTATAAGCGCTTCCTTTGTTCTTATAAGCGCATCTCTATGCCTTGCATTCGTTACAATTGCTTCGTCCGATGAAATAACGCTACCGCTAAAAACAAGCCTTGCAAGTTCCTCCTTTAATTCCTTAATGCCTGTTCCGTCTTTGGCACAGATTTTCATTATACTCTTATCTGGCAAAATTTCATTTATTTTTTCAGTTTCAAGTTTTCCTTCAAGATCCATTTTGTTTATCACAACAAGCACATTCTTTGAATCCTTAATAAGATTTGCTATTTTCATATCATCTTCTTCTAAGCGAGTGCCGTTATCTAAAAGAAATAGTATTATATCTGCATCTTCAATATATTTTTTTGACCGTGCTATACCTTCTATCTCTATTAAATCTTCTGTTTCGGTTATTCCGGCAGTATCTACAAGCCTAAGTTGTATGCCCTTAATATTTATTGACTCCTCTATCGTATCCCTTGTAGTTCCCGGCACAGGCGTAACTATTGCTCTTTCTTTCTTCAAGAGGGTATTTAAAAGAGTGGATTTCCCCACATTTGGCTTTCCACATATCACAACAAGTAACCCTTCTCTCAATATAACACCTGTCTTTGATTCATTGATAAGTAAATCTAACTCGCTTAAGATATTATCTATATTTTTAACCAAGGTTTCATTGGTTAAAAAATCCAGACCTTCCTCAGGAAAATCAATGGATGCCTCTATGTTTGCCAAAACATCCAATACGCCTTCCTTTAACAGATTTATCCTTTTTGAAAGACCTCCTTCAAGCTGTTTCATTGCGTATTTGAGACTTAGGTCTGTCTTTGCCTTTATTATATCTAAAACTGCCTCTGCCTCTATAAGGTCTATCCTTCCGTTTAAAAATGCCCTCTTTGTAAATTCGCCCGGCTCAGCAAGCCTTGCCCCTTCTTTTAGGGTAAGTTCTAAAACCTCTCTCAATGGCACAATACCACTATGACAGTTTATCTCAACCGCATCTTCCTTGGTATATGAATAAGGGGCTTTCATTATTGTCAATATGACTTCATCAATTTGCCTTTCGCAGTCAAAAATAAATCCATAATGGGTTGTAAAAGATTCGTACTCAAAAATAGATTTCCCACTTTTTGATTTAAATATCCTGTTTGCTATTTTAAGGGAATCCTTTCCGCTTAAACGGACTATACCTATTCCACCCTCCCCTATTGGCGTGGAGATTGCAACAATAGTATCGTCTATATTTATCTTTGCCATCAGAATTTAACCTTAACCTTCAGAACCTTAAGCGCATCTGCTACCAAATACAAAGAGCCGGTTATCAGAATAATTCCTTCTTTTAGGGTAATCCCTCTTGCATATTCTAAGGCAGTCTTTAAATTATCTGCAAGTATTATATTATTAAAAAACTTTTCTGCCATTTCCTTAAGTATATTTGGCTCAAGTGCCCTTGGCGTATTTGCCTTTGTCAGTATCGCAGTTTTTGAAATCTGGCTAAGTTCCCTTGCAATTCCTTTTACATCTTTATCTCTTAAAACACCTAGAATTAGGGCAATCGGCTTTTTCTTTAACCCCGTTAGAAACGGCGTCCCACTCCGTGGGATTTTTAACGGGGTAAATATTCTTTCATAAGATTTTCTTAACCAGAAGGAGGAATCTCTGTTCTGCGCTCCATCTAAAATTATAGTCCTGTCTTTTTTCACAATCTGAAATCTTCCTGGCCAATTTGTCAAGTTTAACCCCCTCCTAACAGTATTTTCAGAAAAAGGAACACCAAAATTTGGTAAAATCTCACAAACCCCTATCGCCATCACAGCATTTAAAATCTGATGAGGGCCCAAAAGCGATATCTCAATATCTTTTAGAGTATTATACAGCCCAAAATAATCAAAAACAGTCTTTTTATCTGAGACCCCTAACTCTCTAAACCTTATATCACTTCCAACCTCAAATAATATAGCATTTTTTCTTCTTGAATGTTCCCTTATAACCTCTCTTGCCTTTGGCATTTGCAGAGATGATATAGCTATAGAATTCTCTTTTATAATCCCCGCCTTTTCAGTCGCAATAGAACCTATGGTTTTCCCTAGTTTATCCATATGCTCATAACTTATTCTTGTAATAACTGCCACCTTAGGATTAACCACATTGGTTGCATCCAATCTTCCACCAAGCCCTGTTTCAAGTATTGCAAAATCTACATTTTTTTTAAAAAAGTATAAAAGCGCACAGGCAGTATATATCTCAAAGAAACTAAAATCACCCTTACCTTTAGAGATATCCTCTACGGCAGTCCTTACACGATTTACTGTGCTAATTAAATCCTTTTTTGATATAAAACTGCTATTTATCCTTATCCTCTCATGGAATGACAGAAGGTGTGGTGAGGTATAAAGCCCTGTACACAATCCTGAATTTTTTAAAATTGAATGGATAAATGCGGATGTGGAACCCTTACCCTTGGTTCCTGCAATATGAATAAAATTTAATCTTTTATGCGGGCTTCCGAGTTTGGTTAAAAGTGCCTCTACCCTGTCTAACTTAAAGGCATCATTGTAATTATAAGAGGAGAGTTTTTCGTAGTCTATGAAAGAGTTGAGATAGTTTATACTTTCGTTGTAGTTCATTGTATTAAAAAATGCGAGGTTGTATCGTAAAACGGTTAGGGTAATGACGCCCGTTGCGTTGTTGGGTTAGGGTTACGTTTTAAAGACGCAAGACATAGCCGTTAAACGATACGGGTTTCGTAACCGATGAACGTTACCATTACTGAATAAGTCAGTGTTTAAAATGCCTTATTCCTGTAAACACCATAGCGATTTTGAATTGGTTGGCTTTCTTTATAATCTCCTCATCTGCTATTGAACCACCGGGTTGAATTATGGCAGAAATCTTTGACTTTTTGGCAACCTCTATGGCATCCTCTTTTGGAAAGAAGGCATCACTTGCAAGGCAAGAGTTCTTTGCGAGTTTGCCTGCTTTTCTTATTGCTATAAGAGTGGAATCAACCCTGCTCATCTGACCTGCGCCTACGCCCACTGTTTTTTTACCCTTTGTAAGCACTATTGCATTTGACTTCACATGTTTTGCCACCTTCCAGCCAAATATAAGCGATTCTAACTGTGCCTTTGTAGGTTTTTTCTTGGTTATATATTTAAGCGTTTTTAAATCCAACACACCTTCATCCTTATCCTGGACAAGAAGACCACCGTTTATCTTTTTCAAATCTACTTCTTTTTTGGATAGTTTTTTTGGAGATATTTTCATAAGTCTTATATTCTTTTTTTCTTTTAATAGCTCTAATGCATCTTTCCCATAATCAGGCGCTATTATACACTCAAAAAATCCGCTCTTAGATATCGCAACCGCTGTCTTTTTATCTAACATTCTATTGAATCCTATAATCCCTCCGAATGCAGACAGTTTATCGCAGGAAAGCGCATCTTTAAATGCCTTATCCAGCGTATCGGCCGAGGCAACTCCGCAGGGGTTTGTGTGCTTGATTATCACGGCGGTCGGCTCCTCAAACTCATTTGCTATCTCATATGCCGCATTTAAATCAAGGAAGTTATTAAACGACATCTCCTTTCCATGAAGTTGTGGTGCACCTGCCACAGAAATTCCTTCAGCGTCCTTATCTATGTAAAGCGCTGCCCTCTGATGCGGATTTTCGCCGTATCTTAAATCCATCTTTTTTGTGTAATCAAGTGTAAACCTGTCAACGGTCTCTCTTTTTATTCCCAATACTTTCTCCCTGAAAAATATTGCTATTGCGCTGTCATAGGAAGAGGTCCTTGCAAATACCTCTGCCGCAAGCTCTCTTAATAAACCTTCGGACAAACAGCCGCTATTTGTTTTTAACTCTTTTATTATTTGGGAATACCTTGCATTATTGCACACCACAGCAACTGATTTATAATTTTTTGCCGCAGAGCGAAGCATAGACGGCCCACCTATATCTATATTTTCAATCGCTCCCTCTATCGGCGCATCCGGCTTTGAAGCCACTTTCTCAAAGGGATACAGATTTACCACCACCATATCTATAAGTCCGATATTATGCTCCTCCACCTGCTTCATATGCTCAGCTAAATCCCTTCTTGCAAGTAGACCTGCGTGAACCTTAGGATGAAGGGTTTTAACCCTACCGTCCAGCATCTCAGGAAACCCCGTGTAATCAGAAACCTGCTTAACAGGTATCCCTAAAGATTCTATCATCTTAAATGTCCCACCAGTGGATAATATCTCCACCTTAAACTCATTTAATACTTTTACTAGTTCCTCTAGTCCCGTCTTATCCGACACGCTTACCAATGCACGCTTGATTTTGAGCATAACATACCTCCTAAATTAGTCCCGAAGTATCGGGACGAATTTATCCCGAGCTTATGCTAAAATTATCATGGAGAATTTTAGCACGTTTAAGCGAGGGACAAATAAAATGGGCTTAAATTATACCAAACAAACAAAAAGCTTTCAATGGGGATTTTAGAAAATTTTTGATTCTTCTGTCTCGTGGTTTTTCCGCAACAATGTTATATTTAAAATCATTTCACAACCGTAAACGTCTGGCTCACAACCAACTTGTTATCCAGAAAAACCTGAAACGTCCAGTTTCCCGGCGCCAACTCATACTCATCGTGTAATCTCATTCCGACAATGAAATCGTGAATCAAATCGGGGCAAATCGGCAAATCGGGGGACACATTACTTAATAAATCGGAATCTATAAATCGGGTGTATATGAAATCGGGGGACACATTACTTTATATGAAATCGGTGAAATCGGGGGACACATTACTTTATATGAAATCGGTGAAATCGGGGGACACATTACTTAATTATTGTATAGATAAGTATTGTATCCCGAAATTACCGGAATCGCAGAATTATTCTCGCTGGAATTATTTTCCCTACCATTTTTCCCAATGTATATTGGCTGGGTCAAATTTTTCCTTGGGTTTTTCAATGCCTACCGGATTGCCGACTGCAATCACGTTTAAGGGAATGACATTTTCGGGAATGCCGAGGGTTTTCTGGATAAATTCCACATTTTTGGTTATGGGATATGCTCCTGTCCAGACTGCGCCCAGTCCAATTGCCTCTGCAGCAAGGAGGATATTCTCAGAAGCAGCCGAGCAGTCCTGAATCCAAAACTCTTTTGCCTCTCCTTCCACTGTTTTAGTAAGATCTGCGCATACAATAATTGCGCTTCCTGCAGGAACAATCATCTTAGAATAAGGCAAACCTTCTGCAAGCTTACTTAACATATCCTTATCCGTAACCACAACAAATGCCCATGGCCTTTTATCCATTGCAGTAGGCGCTGCCATACCTGCCTTTAAGAGAGTCATTAACTGCTCCTTGCTTGGCGCCACGCCTGTATATTGCCTTACACTCTTACGCGAATGGATAACGCTTAAGGCATCTTTTGACTTTGCCACATTTTCCTGTGCGAAACATAAACCTGTCAATAGTATCAGAGTAACGAAAACCGCATTTATAAGTCTATATAACCTCATCCCTTACCTCCTCACTGTTAATGAACTATATACTCGTCTTATTTCACCTATTTTTTTCTGCTGGGTATTTTTGAGCTAAATATATCTTTGAGTTTTTGTTTTAATTACTTGTTACTGATTACGCGTTACTCGTTACTATCTTTTATTTCGCATTTGTATTTTTCGCATACTATACTCTTCAGTCTATCCGACACCTCTGCTTCAACATACACCTTGTCGTTCCTAAATTCTTTTTTTAGAACATTTCCTTCTTCATAAAGCATATTTAAAAGATTCATTTTATCATGAGGAATAAGCACCCTTATAATCTGCCTCATATTTTGGAATTGAAACATTATCTTATCTATTAATAGGTTAAGGTTTTCCTTTGTCTTTGCCGATATGCACACGGAATTTTTGAAATCCGGCTGTAGTTCCTGCAATAAATCTCTATCCTCAATCTTGTCTATCTTGTTCAGCGCATTTATTATCGGCCTATCCAATACTCCAAGTTCATCCAAAATCTCAAGCACTGACTCATTTTGTTTATAAACAAGTGGATGGCTTATATCTAATACATGGATAAGTAAATCTGCACTCTTTAAACCTTCCAATGTCGCCTTAAATGCCTCTATAAGATGTAAAGGAAGTCTATGGATAAAACCCACTGTATCCATAAGGATTATCTTTTGATTATTTGTAAGGGTAAATCTCCTTGCTATAGGATCAAGGGTGCTAAACATCTGGTCGCGCACTACCACATTGGACTCTGTCAGATTATTAAGAAGTGTGGATTTGCCTGCGTTTGTGTATCCTATTATGGCGCAACTCGCTACCTGCTCCTCCTTTCTCTTTTTTGCCTGAAACTGCTTTATTCTCTGGTATTCGTCTATCTCTTTTCTTAATTTCGTTATTCTCTTTTTGATACGTCTTCTATCCACCTCAAGTTTTTGTTCGCCGGGCCCTCTTGTTCCTATGCCGCCGCCAAGTCTTGATAGAATTATACCCATACCAACAAGACGCGGAAGAAGATACTCTAATTGTGCAAGTTCTACCTGAAGTCTTCCCTCAAGACTCATAGCGCGCTGGGCAAAGATATCAAGTATTAACTGCGTTCTGTCAATGGTCTTTACATCTAATATCTCCTCCAAATTTCTCTGTTGTGTTCCAGAAAGGTCATCATTGAAAACCACCATATCAATATCATTCTCTTGGCATAAAAATGCGAGTTCCTCTGTCTTACCCTTTCCTATAAAATAATTTGGGGCAGGTGTATCTCTTTTACAGAGAAACTCTAATTCACAGGAGGCGCCTGAAGAAACCACCAGCGTTCTTAATTCTTCAAGGGAATCCTCAAGGCTCCAGTCGTCCTTATTTTTATAAAAATCAACCACAACTAATGCCGCTTTTTCCAATTATATCCTCCAAATATCCATATACCCTATCCGCAGTTTTTTCTGGCATTTCATCTTCTTTTATCTCAAACCACTTTATTCTCTTATCCATACGAAACCACGTAAGTTGCCTCTTGGCAAAGTGCCGCGTATTCCTCTTTAAAAACCTTTTTGCCTCATTTATATTATAATCTCCTTTTAAATAACCCACCACCTCTTTCATCCCCAGCGCCTGGGACGCACTCTGGCTAAGTCTTAACTTTCCCAAATGCTTTATTTCGTCAACCAATCCATCTCTAAACATCTCATCTACCCTTTTATCTATTCTGGAATACAAATCACGGCGTTCCCTGTTTAACCCGATTATAATAATATTGTAATCCTCTGAAATCCCGCTTGTTTCTTTTTTCAAATCTGATATGGGTTCTTTAGCTAACATATATACCTCAAGCGCCCTTACAATACGCCGGACGTCTTTAGGATTTATTCTTGAGGCAGTTTTTGGGTCTAACTTCTTAAGCCTCTCAAATAACACACCCGTTCCCTTCTCTTCAATCTCTTTATACAGACTTTTTCTTAAGTTTTCATCCCTGCTTGGTCCAGAAAATATCCCATCAATAAGCGTCTTTACATAAAGCCCGCTCCCGCCCACCACAAGCGGTATTTTTGATAGGGATAAAACATATTCAATTTTTTTCAAAGCATCCTTTGCATAGTCTGCACAGGAATATTCGCTTTCAGGCGAGACTATATCTATAAGATAATGCGGAATTTTTCTCCTAACCTCAAGTGGTGATTTTGAGGTAAGGATATTCATACCCTTATACACCTGCATAGAATCGCAGGATATTATGCAAGCACTGAGTCTTTTAGCAAGAAAGTAGGCAACAGCCGTCTTCCCAACTGCTGTTGGTCCTACTAAAAAAATAACATTTTCTTTTTTTAACTTTGTTTTTATGGACAAATCTTTGTAGGATAATTCTCCTTCTTAAGTCTATCTTCTTGATATTCTGCCTCAAGTCGTGACTGGAAATGCCCCACCCTTACCCTGTAGAGCGTTCTTTGATTATCCTCCATCTTAGTTATATACGCATCATATCCCTTATTTAATAGTTCATCGCACAACCTTCTTGCATTTGTTGATTTACTAAATGAACCTACTTGCACAGTATAAAAAGAATCAACAGCATTTTTTGAAATCGGAATTTGGGCACACTCAAAACTTGAAGGGAATCCTTTCCTTAACAAATCAAAATAATATTTTGCCTCCTCTAAATTACCCATATTCTTCAAACTTTCTCCAAGCCTCAGATATACAAAACATAAATTTTTTGTCTTCGGATAATTCATAAGAACATTTTTATATCTTAAAGATGCCTCTTCAAAATTACCTTCAAGAAAATAGCTGTCCGCTATAGATACCTCTGCATCATCTAAAATAGGGCTGTTTTGAAATTCTAATTTTACCTTTTCTAAAACCTCCCTTGCCTCTTTGAATCTACTCTGTTTTAAAAGAGAAATGGCCAAGATATGATAAACTCTATCCTTATCTTTCAGATTAGATTTAGTAAGTAGATAATTACATTCATAGTTAAGTTTTATATAGTCCCCTTTTAAAAGAAGTTCTTCTAATTTAAGCAATGAACTATCTTTTGCAAGTAGCCATTCGGTATTTAAAAAAATAGGAAGCAAAATTATAACTGTAATTAGGTATTTATGGTTTCCCATTTTGACTTTTGATATTTGTCCCGAATGTAGCAATTTCTTTAGAAACGCTTCGGGATCCCGAAGTTACAATCTTTTGGATTGCTTCATTCGGGAAATTTTGGATTTATTCAGTCTCCCCTATCAGCGTATGGTTAGTAGAGGAACTTATCCTGACATTTACGAGCTTTCCTAAAGAATGTTTATTCTTTTTAAATATGACGAGTTTATCCTGACGGCTATGGCCTACAAACTCTGCTTTATTTTTCTTATTCACATCTTCAATTAAAACCTCAAGCGTCCTTCCAACAAGTGCCTCATTTTTCTTCTTTGAAATATCTCCTTGTAGCTGAAGCAGAATCTGATTTCTTTCCTGTTTTATCTCGTATTCCACATCATCTTTTAAAAGTGCTGCTTTGGTTCTATTTCTGGGTGAATATTTAAAGATAAAAGCGCTATCAAATTCTACCTCTTTCATAAGTTTAATGGTCTCGTTAAAATCTTTCTCTGTTTCAGTGGGAAAGCCTACTATAATATCTGTGGTTATAGCACAGTCTTTAACGGTTTTTTTCAACGATTCTATTTTTTTAAAATAATCTTCACGCGTATAACCCCTGTTCATTAATCCCAGTATCCTGCTTGAGCCTGACTGCACAGGTAAATGTAGATGCTCGCAGACCCTTGGTAAGCCGCTAATTGCCTTAAATAAATCCTCATCAGCATCCTTTGGATGGCTTGTCATAAACCTTATCCTCTCAAGCCCTTCTATTTTATTCAGTTTCTCAAGCAATTTTACAAAGTCGTTCTTTTTGTTTTTACTGTCGCCTGTAAACTGCGAACTGTAAACTGTGAACTGCTTTTTGTTATCTGTCAACTGCGGACTGTCAACTGTGGACTTATAACTGTTGACATTCTGCCCCAGAAGCATCACCTCTTTTACCCCATCATCCACGAGTCTCTTAATTTCATCAACGATAACATTTACAGGTCTTGAAACTTCAGGACCTCGAACATATGGCACGATACAATAAGAACAATAATTATCGCATCCCTCCACAATAGAGACAAATGCCTTTACAGAGTTTTCCCTCTTAGAGATATCTATCTTTTTACGAGGGTCTCTCTGGCTCTTATTAACAGCCAAAACTTTCTTATCAGAATTATTTAAATTCTTAAGCAAATCGGGCAAGTCATACATATTAGTAGCACCACATACAAGGTCCACATGAGGCAATCTTTCAAATATTTTTTCTTTATAATTCTGCGCCATACAACCAATAATCCCAATTTTTAGCTTTGCGCTTTGCGCTTTGAGTTTCTTAAGCTCTCCCACCTTTCCCCATACGCGCGCCTCTGCATGTTGCCTTACAGAGCAGGTATTAAATAGCACTATATCCGCATTATCCAAAGAATCTATTATTTTATATCCTCTTTGTCTAAGCATACCAGCTATTATCTCCGAATCGTGTGCATTCATTTGACAACCGAAGGTACGGATGTAGATTTTTTTGGACATTTTTTTATAACCTTCTGATTTTTTTGGCCTTGCAGTTTCTTTTCTGTTTCCGAAAACAAAAAATTAAAGGGGGCAAAGAAAGAAAAAGAAATTCTTTTTGGGGGCAAAGACCCGCCGATGGCGGGGGCGATTTTGATGTTTTTAAAAAGCAGCCCGGCGAGCTGTTTCTTATCAGCAAAGTCTATCTTTTCTTTGCTGTCATCGTAGCCATCAAGAAAGTCTTTTACTCTGTTGATATAACCCTCTGAGCGTTCTCGTTCCATTTCTCTAAGTTCATATCCTGCAAGGAGTTTCTTCAAAGATTCTTCTTCGTTTCTAAGGCTTGAATTTTTCTCACGATACACGTCTTCACTAAGCAAATTTTCCAGATAAGCGTCTGTAAGTTTTGACTGTTTTTCTTGGTTATTTTTTAGCTTATCTTTGACTTTGGAGAAGTCAATTTTGGCGTTTTCGCCAAAATGAGGAAAATTTGCGCCGTTTTGCAAAGTCCCTGTCGTCCAACGGCTCTGTTTTAAGCGTTCGTTTTGGATTAACAGAGTAACAATCTTTGTTGCTTCCGGCTCAATGTCCTCTGCCTTTATTGCCCTATTGGTACAGTTAATATGGCTTGAATGAGGACCGGAACAACGATACCAGCGTTTCTTTCTGTTTAAGCGATGATTTGATATGGACGATACGCCTGTATATCTATGGCTACACTTAGCACACGTGATAAGCCCTGTCAAAAGATACTCTTGATTCTTCACCCTTGGCCGCCAAGTTCGTGTTTTATTCGCTAACAACTTCTGAACCTCTGCAAAATCTTCTTCATCTATGATTGGCTTATGCCTGCCTTGCGCCACAAGAATCTTTGAAGGGTCATTCTTGATATACTTGTAATGTTTCTTGGTCTTTTGGTTTTTGTCATAGTGCTTTTTATTCCAGACAATCTTCCCGGTATAAATTTGGTTTTTAAGGATATCGCAGATAAATTTGTTGTAAAACTGCTTACCCGTTCTTGTCTTGTACCCTTTTTTGTCAAGGTATGCTGCTATATCGTGAGTACTCTTGCCGGAGAGATACATCGTATAAATCAACTTAACGATACCGGCTTCCCTCTCTTCAACCTCTAACAGCTTCTTGGTCTTGTTGTAGGTATAGCCAAACGGAGCAAACCTGGCCCCTTGCCAGTTGCCTTGCTGAACGCCTTTAATCATTCCGGGGAATACACGCTCTGCTATACGGTTACGTTCAAACTCAGCAAACGAACCAAGCTGTTGAAACATCAGTTTACCCGCTGACGTGCTCGTATCAAACGGCTCTGTCGCTGACTTAAAAGCAACGCCGTAAGAAGATAACTCATCCACCAGCATAAGCAAGTCTTTAAGATTACGACTAAAGCGATCTATCTTGTGGACTAATACAAGCTCAACCCTTTTTTCTTTCGCATCAGCGAGCAACTGTTGCAAGGCAGGCCGCCGCGTTGAATATGCGCTTATGCCATCATCGCAATAGATTTTAAAGACATCATACCCTTCGCGTCCAGCAAACGATTCAAGATATTCCCTCTGAACTTCCAGTGAATAGCCTTCTCTAGCTTGTTCTTCGGTGCTCACTCTTATATAAATAGCTATCTTCATAGCGTAAAAACCTCTTCATCTTCAAGAATCTGCACATTCTTAAAATATTCAGGGTATCTTTCTCTATCAAAAGTATGAATTGGAATAAGCTTCTTAGGATTCAAGGCATTAGCGAATTTCTTTAAAACTTCCAATTCAGCATGGCCGCTTGTATGAACTGGCTCTATGATTAAGCCTTTTTGATTGCAAAATAGTTTAAACTCATCAGTTAAATAGCCATCCCACATCGAATAAATGATTTTTGCTCCCTTTATTGAATCTATCTTCTTCAGAATAAGCGGGAAAACAGAGTTGTCTCTTGCTAACATCAAAATTCTATCCTTCTTATCGTTTATCTCATCCAGATCAATTTTTCGTTCATTGTATAAATACAGTAAATCTTTCAGATTGTTTTTAGCTAACACATCAGCATGATATTTTAAGAATTTAACGCGAATATTTTTCCAGTCAAAACGCGGAATCCCACTTGAAATTTTATTGAGCTTATCCAAAATAAAAGCAGTATATAAATCAATGACAAATATCGAGTCTGTTTGAAGACATGCCCTATACGCTGAAACAAGCCTGTCAACATTTTGAGATGAAGCGAAGAGAAACGTAATGGTACTGCTTTCCTCAAGAATCTCTACAATACGTTTTTCTATTTCTTCCTCATTATTGTAAAGCTGTTCGCTCCTGCCGAGCATAGAACCTTCCATTAAAAGGCAATCTATATCTTTTGGCGGATGCTCAACCATTTGCTTAAATAACACGCTCTTCCTTCCATGCCCCCTGAAGTCACCGGAATAAAATAATCGCTCCCCTTCAGCTTCAACCAAAAACGCCAAAGCATCAAAAGCTGAATGATCAACAAGATAAGGAGTTATTCTAAAATCTCCTATAACAAAAACTTCTCGATTATTTATAAGCTTAACATTCAAAGGTCTGACTTCTCTATGAACAAATAGACTCGTTATTTCAATTAATTCTTTTGCTCGCTCGCTCAAATAAATAGGTATGTCTGGATGAACGTAGCTTAAAAGGCCATAATGGTCCAGATGAGAATGAGAAATCAAAATAGCGTCTATTGACTTATTTTCATCCTTATATAAACCATCGACCTGAGGCAGAATTGAAAGGGCCTTAAGCTCTGCGACTGATTTCCCTTCTAAAATATCCGGCTCAAATCTTTCCTTATTTTTCTTAACTAACGGCATCCCAAAATCAATCAAGATTCTTGAAACAGTCGTGTTTAGCTCAACACAGCTCCCCCCGATTTCTTGAGTACCTCGATGAATAGTTAATTTCATTCTATAAATGGATCCTTTTCGAGAATAATAGAGTGCGCTTTTTCTCTATAGTACGCAACCGCTAATTTAATAAAATCATTATCTATTCTCAAAGGAGAATTCTCCTTAAGGCAACTTATTTCTTTTTTAAATCTTTCTTCTTTGCTACGAGAGATAGCAACAACTGCCTCTATTTCTAATGATGTGGGGATTCGGCTTTTAAAACCAAACAACTTAAACCATTCAGAAGCCCTCTTTGAGTGACGGAGTACCTTCAACAGTACAGCGCTATAAATATATGTTTGAGATGCCGCATGCTGGTAAGCATCTGGATTTTTTAATTCCCATACAGAAAGCCGAGTCTTGTTATTTTTCAATCTATGCCTGGCAAGAATATCTATATAACCATTTCTGGCCTTTGGCAAACCGGTATTAGCAGATATTGGGAGAGGCATCTGCAAAGGGAATTTGTTAGCAAGCAGAACTGGCTGAATCCTTAACGAATTAAGGCCAAATTTACCTGTCCCCTTACACATTTCAACTAAAAATTTTGACTCAATACGATGCTCACGGCTTTTGACATTAGGTTTGCCTTTCATTGAAAAAGCCAGATTCTTAAAATGTGCTCTCAAAAGCTGAGCATCCTTACCTCTCCATGGATAAATACCATCCGCAAGGGTCAGATTAAACCATTTATCATTTTTTACTTTATGTCCTTTAAGCTGTAAAAAAACTTCGCCATCTTTAACAATAAGATGCGCTATTTCTTGGCCAAAAAACCGAAGCGAGAAATAAGCTTTAGAGCGAGATTTGGCTTTCGTCACCGAGACGTATGCCTTGAGAGGCTCCCAACGATGAAATTCCCTTTTTGCTAAACACAAGAACTCATTGCCATAATTAAGAGCATCAAGCCACGAAGATAAGTTGTTTTCAAATTCTCTACTATTAGCTATCCAAATATTTTCAATTTCGTGAAATAGGTTTATGTTCTTCATCTTTCATTCATGCAATTTAGTTCGCCACTCATTAATTTTCTTCAAATCATCTTTTGTGAACACCGGAAAATTTCGATAATCCCTTTTGGGCTTAACCCAACCTTTCTTAAACCAATAATAAAGAGTCTGACGCGTAACGCCTAACTCCCGTGCAGCATCCCGCATGTTATAACGTGTGTCTTTCATGGAAATGATTTTACTTCTTTTTACACTTTTTGTCCACTAAAATCTTTAGGGGGAAATAGGCGAAGCCTATTTCGGGTGGGTGGGGGATTTTCCTTTGCGGCTGCTTTTTAGCAGCAGCTAGGGAGCTGATGCAGCGGCTTGCCGAAGGCAAGACGCAAAACATCAAAATTGCCCCCGCCATCGGCGGGTCTTTGCCCCCAAAAAGAATTTCTTTTTCTTTCTTTGCCCCATTTAATTTTTTGTTTTCGGAAACAGAAAAGAAACTGCAAGGCCAAAAAAATCAGAAGGTTATAAAAAAATGACCAAAAAAATCTACATCCGTACCTTCGGTTGACCCTTGGTTTGTTTTCTACAAGTTAGCTAAACCGTTCTTTTTCACGGCATTTCAGGTTGAGTTGGCGGCATTGTAAGAAGTAATGCACCGCCCGCACATTCGTCGCTTCGCTCCTCAGTACTCCCTTC
>VGKN01000009.1 GCA_016867055.1 Candidatus Omnitrophota bacterium | reverse complement strand
AAGATAATTATTGCTTGCTTTGGAAACTTATTGGGAATTATATCCCGAAATCGCTATCAAAACAAATAAATATTATTTTTTGTTGCTTGCGATTAATATTTATGATAAAAGTCTAATAATAGGAAAGAAAAATATTAACCGTAAAAAATAAATTACAATATGTTTGAGTCTTTTATATATAGTCCAGAAAAAGGATTACAGGCGCAAGTCTCCACGGCGGAATTAACTCTGGCGCTCAAAGAAGAACGTTCAATTCTATGGATTGATATATTCGATATTGAGGATTCAGATATTGACTTTCTTACCTCTGTATTTAATCTGCATCCGCTTACTCTGGAAGACTTCATCATGCCTAATGCCCGCCCGAAGATTGAGAAATTTAGAGACTACCTATTCTTGGTTATGTTTTCTTTGGAGTCTTTAAACGGCAATGGTAAAGGCGCGATTAAAACCACCGAGCTTGATTTCTGTCTGGGGAAAAATTTCCTTATCACCTTCCACGAATGTCCGGTCAACTCCCTAAATTTATGCAAAGATAGAATCAGGAAACAATCTCCCATGATGCAACATGGCGCGGATATGCTTCTTTATTCAATTCTTGACTCATGTGTTGACAGCTACCTCCCCGTTATAGGAGAATTCGATAACCTGGTTGACGCCATGACCGATGAATTATTTAAAGAACCGAGCAATGAAACCTTGAAAAAGATTTATCTGCTCAAAAACCAAATCCTACATTTACGCCGCACCATCGGTCCTCAGGCAGATGTTATCAGCCTGCTCGGACGCGGAGATTTCGAATTTGTGACTCCATCGACTTTAATTTACTTTAGGAATGTTTACGATAACTTGGTTCGGCTTAACGATGTGGTAGGAACTTCGCGGGATATTATCGCCGGAGCTATGGAGGCCTACGTCTCTATTGTATCAAACCGTCTAAACGAAATTATGAAGACTCTTACCGTTATTGCTACCATCATGATGCCCCTTACCCTTATCGCCAGCATCTATGGTATGAATTTTAAGTTTATGCCAGAGATAAACCATCCCTTTGGTTATCCGGCGGTCATGGCTATCATGATGGTTATCGCCATTATTATGCTTGCTTATTTCAAACGCAAAAAATGGCTTTAGGCTTATAGAACAACGCTTTCCCTCATAATCCCATAACCTATCTAAGACAAAAAACCTATAAATAAAAAATCCCCGCAACAAAATGGTTGCGCGGATTCAATTGGTTGCGGGGAGAGGATTTGAACCTCTGACCTTCAGGTTATGAGCCAACCAATTCTTCTTTGTAAGTATCTAATTCTAAATTAGTTAACTCATTGATATTTTTCTTCCGTGGCATATCCGTGGCTATTCTATCCAATAAACTGTCAACTGCCCTCTTCTTATGGCTCGGAGAAAGGTGTGCATACCGCAAGGTCATTTCCAGAGAACTATGACCCAGTAGCTCTCTTACGGTATTTAAATCAACTCCGTTCATAACTAATTGCGAGGCGAAAGTATGCCTTAAATCGTGAAATCTGAAATCTTTGATACCCGATTTCTTCAATGCGGTGGTAAATGACCTCTTTATATCAACAAATGGCTTTCCTTGTCGATTGGTAAAAACATAGGGACTTTCTGGATGTTTTCTTACGGCAATAAGTGTCGTCTTAACCAACTCATTCATTGGGATATGGCGTGGCTTGTTGTTTTTAGTCTTTAGTAATTGAATTGTATCCCTCTTGCAATCTATATCTTGCCATTTCAGATTGAATAGTTCACTCTTTCTCATTCCAGTATTTAGTGCAACTATCACCAATGGCTTAATATGTGTAGAGCAGTTATTTAGCAAGATAGGTATCTCTTCCTTCTCAAGATAACGAAGTCGCTTATTATCAACTTTAAGTAAGCCGACTTTTGAAACTGGGTTTTTCCCCTGGAATCTGCCCCAATCAATTGCCTTATTGAATATTGACCTTAAACAGGATAAACCCTTATTCACAGTTGAAGGACTTACCTCTTTCAATCTATCTGCCTTAAATTTTTCAATTAATTGCGGAGTTATCTCGTGTAAGTATTTGCCTGTAAAAAACTGTTTCAGGCGGTTTATATTAACAAGCTCTTTTCTTGCCCATCCTTTTGAACAATTTACTCTTAAATGCCCCTCTAAATACTCGTCGGAAAAATCACTAAATTTGGTTTTTTCTTCTTTTTTAATATCAAGGAATTTATTTTCTGCAATTTCTACTAACCTCTTTTTTAACACATTCTCCGCCAACTGTTTATTGAAACCAACCTTTTCTCTTTTGCGTTGAGAATTATGAGAATACTCTATGTAAAATATGGCGTTCTTGTCATCAAGTTTTATAGCAACGCCACAATGTTTACAATCTGTGTTTCTGCGATTGTCTCTTATCTCAAAGTCTTTTTTGCAATCTGGACAATAAACTCTTCTATAGATTCCCATCAGCTAACCTCCATTTATACATTGTTCATACATTTTTAATAAAAAAATTTTAAGATTTCTTTCCATGCTTTTTAACAAGCCAAAGAATATAAGAAGAGACTGAATGAAAACCGTTAACCTGTGCCGATTCTTCGATAAGCCGCTTCTCTTTTTCACTAACACGAATGCCTATCATCTTTTTCTTGATATCTTTCCTCACACAAGTATTATAACATAAGTGTTTATACAATGTCAATACATATTAGTGCCATCTATTGTCCTTTCTTTTAGCCATCCTTCTATTGCCCTTAAGTCAAACTTTACCAACCTCCCAATCTTTAAATATGGAATTTTCTTCTGCCACGTCCACGAATAGAGGGTATTCACGCTGACGCCTAAATATTCCGAACAATCTTTAATCCCTAAAAACCGCTTCTCCATATTATTATTTTAACCTTTATACTTATCAAAACTTTGCATTTCTCCATATTCCACTAGAGGTAATATCTAATTCCTGTATACGGATTATTACAAAAATCCTTAATTCAGTCGGCATTTTTTAGCAAAGAATGGGTATTTTCCCTCCTATGCCTTCCCTCTTTGGATTCTTCCCAAACCTGTAATAAAATAACTGGCAGTCTTCTACGGGACAAAACCTCACTTCCTTTGGCTGTCCGTTACTGCATTCCAGGCATTTAGCCCTAATCGCTTTTAGCGGCGTCATTGTCTTCATTAACAACCTCCTCCAATACTTTCTTAATCTCCGCTTCGGGGTAGCCCCTACCGACATAAAAGTCTTTCGCATAAGCAGCCCCCTTTAGTTTAATGAGGCCTTTTAATCCGTCTTTAAGGTCTTTTTCTTTAGAAACATTATTAAAAACCTCTTTGTTATTTATATTTGTTATTACTTTGTTTATAGGGACATTTTGGGGGGCTTTGGAAGACAAATTGTCTACCTTTGCGGACAAATTGTCTACCTTTGATAAAGCGACAAAGGGGGACTTTTTGTCGGGCTTTCTACAAACCCAATACTTCGTCGCCTTGCCCTTATAGAAACCTCTCTCTACTACGATATAGCCATTTTCCACTAAAAACCTTCTCGCTCTGGATATTGTCTTTTCAGATAATCCCGTATCCTCAGATAACCTTCTATCGTCATAATAAAACGAGCCATCTTTATCCAGCTTATTTCTTCTGCTGAAATATTCTCGCTTATGCCAAAGCGAATATAGAACCAATCTACAGGCTGGAGTTAGTCTTTTCATCTTCTCTTATTAAAAACTCAAAAATCATCAAAGTTAGTCGTTTTTCCTTTTCTGATTCATCGTATTCCCGAAAATAAATGGAGCCGTTCGTTTTCATCCTTGCAGGATTCAATACATTGCTGACACTTTTTGTTTATACCGTTGAACATATACTGTTCCTCCTTCCTTCAAAAAAACATTCTTCCCCTCCTACTAGTTTATAGTTAGGGTCCAAAGGGGGCAAAATGCACCAAAACTTTTTTTGAAAAAAATAGTATTTGTCTCATCTATATTTATTACAAAAAGTTATGGAAATATTTTTTTCTTGATTATCTCGGATTTTCTTGTTAAAATAGGTGACAAATGTCACCTAGATTCTTTTATACTTATTCCTCCGTTTTTAATATCATTAACAGGCTACACAGATTTAAAGCCAAGGCGGGCTCTTGGAATAAGGTCTGTAAGGAGTTAAAAATTCATAAAAAGACCTTATTTAGATGGATAAAAACACGCAAAATAAGTAAGGCTTATATTAGGTTATTAGATAGGGAACTGAGGATATGGGGGATTTGAAAACAAAAGCGAGGGCAACCTATCTGCCGGTTACCCCCACTAACCCGATTGTTTATTGGCAGGTTGTAGTGCAATTCCCGTAGTTGTTGCAAGAGGTTTGACAATTTGTCTGTTTAGGCGGTTTAGGGAGATTTTGATAGTAATTTTGAGTAGCTTGAGTTGCTCTATCCCAAGCATCATTCCCTTGTTGTTGCATTTGTCTAAAAGTTTCTTGGGTATTGTCCTGATAAACAGGGCGAGATGACATCCCCGTCCCTGCCGTTTGTTGTATTGTTTCGGGGGGATTAGGATTGCCAAAATAAATTACTTTACCATCAGCAAAATTGACATAAGTAATTACTTCAGAAGCTGCACCTATTGCAGCGGCGTTTTGGTATATGGTTTCTTTATACACAAAAGAATCATAAGTCTTACCATCGCTACCTTTGATAGCACTTTTTTGTAGCGGTTGCCCACATTTAGCTATTACTTCTTGTTTAGTCATTCCTAAAGAGAGGTTAGGAGTAATTTTAGAGGTTGTCGCACACCCCACCAACCCTAAACATAATAGAATAAGTAAAAGCTTTTTCATAGAATGCCTCCCTCGCTTGTTATATATTAGATTTAGATAAGGATTTCGCTATCCAAGCCCTTGATATTTTCGTCCGAGGTTATGTGTAATTGTCGACCTAATTTTTTCCTCTTTCTGCCAACACGATTATCTTCTGGGTATAAATGCTTTGAATCTTTATGCTTCTCCCGCAAATTCTGAGCAATACTGCCTTCAATATGCCTGCGGACATCTTTTTTAACATCTGTCTCTGCGAAGAAAACCTCGTTGATTCCGATATAGTCTAGAACAATTTTATTTAGACGCTGATACGCTTCTATTTGCTTTCTAATTCCATCGGGAGAAACATTACGCCATAGTCCTTCCCAAATCAACTCTGAAACACCATTTACTGCTTTGACTGGATCCCAAATACCGTAGTTTAAACCGAGAACATTTATTAAATGTTCACGCTGGCGTTTAGCAAATGAGCTAGTCTCTCCAATATAATGAATATAATATGCATTATCCACCTTAGAACGTATAGTCCAAAGATAAATACCTGCAGACTCTACCCATTTTGATTGAAACAGTGAACGCTCGCCAGGAATAAATGTAAACGGTCCATTAAAATGCAGGTTTATTTTCGATGCCATATAGCCCTCTAGGGTAATGTGTTATTCAACAACCGATTTGCGTATGTATCTTTCGTTAAACAACGATTGATGATTGTGGTTTCCTGTATAGGATCACCCATAGTCCAATAAGTATATTTATCATCATCAAAATATATTATCTTCTTCTCGTAAAACGACCCCTCATACCCATTACTCCTGATATACTCAACCGTCTTTACAAACATAACTTCATTATCAAGAGATCTGACAATATAATAGTGGGGCCATTCTGGCATAGTCTTAGCATATGTCCAGCTTGAGGAATTGATGAAAACTTTGATTTCGTCTGGGAATTGCTTCATCTCATTTCTCTTTTTCCGCTTCTGCAATCAACTCAGATAATTTAAGCCCCAGTGCAGTAGCAATCCCCTTAAGACCCCCTTTATCAATCAGTCCCAGAGTGTTCTATACTTTTTAAATCAAGTATTATATTAACTATTATTTCTTTTGAAATTTGGTATTTAATACTAATTCTATCTATGGCGGTTGTTATATCCACGATTTCGGGTTTTGGACGAGTTTCTTTTTGGGGACTTGAAGACTTTCTAGCAAAATTATCAGATTTATAATTGAAATTATAAAGCATTCTTGTAATACTATGACCGAAAGTTAATGCTTCATAGTCGCTAATGATATTTAGCATTTTATCGGAATCCATTCCGTATTTAATAGCCAGTAAATCTATATCTTCTTTCCACATGTTTTGCATTCTTTGAATAGTTTCTTTTTCACTTAATTCTTTATTTTCTTGGCTCGTTGTTGCTTTTTGTCCACAACCAAAAACAAATAAGCACAATAATAAAACTAAAGTCTTTTTCATCTTATTTCTCCTTCTCCACCTGTGAAGATTTAAAAACTTCATAAAAATCTCCAAGCCAATTTTTTGCAGTTTCTTCTTTGTCTATGCCCTCATCAAAGTCATATTCCATAACTGCAATGGTCTTGAAGATTATCCCAAGCCTATGGTTTTTGCTTTCTTCGTCTCTGGCTATCAAAATATCAATTTCTTTAACATAAAATTCTGTGGGCTTTTGTATAATTGCGTTGCCCTTCTCTTTGAATGTCTGTTTGAGACCATTTATCAATTTAACCTTGTCCTGCTCATCAAGGTGCATCCACACCCACACCGAAGAACATTTGCCTTCGTATAAAGCATTTATATATTCTTTGCCTGTTTTGTATTCTTTGTTTTCGTATTTTTTTAAGTCTTTTTCAACTGGCAGACTATTCCAAAGGGGGATGGCGTAGGAGTTTGTAATGAAGAACAAAGAAGCAAATAAAATTAGGCGGATTGTGTTGCCGAGTTTCATTTCTTTTTGAACTCACTTAATAATCTTAAAACCTTAGTTTCCAATTTAGAAGTAGTTAAATCTCCTTTGCAAATTGAACATTTGTTTTTTAAAAAGAGATTTAAATTCAAGTCGTCTTTCCAAAGGCTATAATCTTGATTACAAGTGGGACAGAATTTGACTTGTTTCTTTGCGTAGTCAAGATATTCTTGGAGCAAAGACTTGAGAAATGATATCTCGTTCCACTTAATACTATAAGTATATTTTAATTCTTCCAGAGTAGGTTCATATTCCCCCCTGATTTCTTCTAATATGTCTTCTTTTAAGAAAGAGCGTCTTTGATATGTTGTTCTTTCTGTTGTCATTAATTTTAAATGTTTTTTAATGTCCCACAAATCATCAGAAATACCACATAATAATTCATATAGTTTTCCAAAAAAATAAATAACAAGAACAGGAACTATAGTCTTAATCCAATAATTCATCTCATTTCTCCTTCAAGGTTTTAATTGCCCAGATGATAAAGCGAACAAGTAAATATAAAGGATATGAAGCGAAAAGTGAAAGCATCCCTAAATCTACTAATAGCTTTCTTATGCGTCCAGTTAAAGTATATTTTATTTTTGGTGAACTAATTTTTAGGTCATTTGGAAGCCAGTTAACCCCTTTTGGTCTTTCTGAAAGTTCTGGGTCTTTTGCAGTTAGTGCGGAGTATACTTCCATTTTATCTTCATCGTTAAATGAAAAGGTGCATTCGGTAGAAGAAACAATATATTTATGACCGCCGGTTTCAACATTATATCTATAGGTTGGGCTACTATATGGGATAAGCCTTCCAAGAAACAAAAAAATGACACCACCTACTAAACACGCAAGTAAAATCAATCCTTCTCTCGCAATGATTTTCTTTAATTGGGATTTATTCATTTTTTACAGTTGTAGTCTGCTGTTGCTGTCGTGATGCTAAGATATCCATCATTTCTTTATACTTTTTGATTGTTTCAGTGTATCGTTTTGATAGCTCTTCTTCTTTTTCTAACAACTCATTTTTCAAATTTTGAGACTCGCTTAAGTATTCTAAATTCTCCTTTGTGTTATCTGGCAAATTTAATAATCTTACCGAAAAACAGGGATGAGAATCGAAATCTTCTTCTTTTATTGAGAGTTCCTTCTTGCGATACTCTTCTAATTTATATGAATTCTGCCATAAAAGCTGACTATGCTTATTAAAAAAGTCCTTTTCACTATTAATAGCTAAATCTAAAGAACTTTCATCAAAATGCTGTTGTATCGTTGTTACTTTTGTTAAAGCCGATGAGAAATTATTTGCACCAAATAAATTAGCAGCAATCCAATCAGCCCTTAACTCTAGACTTCTGCTTAAAATCTTTTCTATCGTGGCGAAATATTGCAAAAATAATCCAAGAAAAATTTGGGAGGGCAACAATAATAATTGCATTAAATTTGCTGCGTTATTATCGGAAGAGCTCCCTTCGGTTGCTCCACTTATTTCATTCATAGAAGCTGTTATGCCTCTGTATACTGGCGAAACTATGGTTGAATACATCGTATCTCGACCAGAAAAGTGTGCAAACTCGTGAGCCAAAACCGAACTTAATTCTGGACAATTTAGTTCTTTTAATACTGGTAAACCGATGGCTAATATTCTACCTTTAACTATTCCTTCAAAAGTGCTTAATTTCCCTTGCATTACAAAGAAAGTTGGCTCTGAATGTAAAACCACAACTGAAGGCTTCTGAGTTCTTATTTTGCTACAAACATTATCAATAATCTTTCTTAAAGTAGGGTATTTAGACATATCTAAAATTGTGGCTGGTTCAAATTGTAAAGGAGGAAAAAACATTACCCATAAAGCTCTAATACCAGCCCATAATCCTATTACAGGAGCTAATACTGCTGCGATGATAACAACAATAGGTATTCTTGGAAGTTGTAAAATTAAATACAACAATAAAGAGCTAACACCTAAAGTTATAAATGCAGAAAAAAACATAGTTATATAGGTTAATGGTATTGAAAATAATGAAAGTAATAATAGCGACATGGATGTTTTAGGTTTAGTCTTGGCTATTTTTAAACTTTCAATACTTACTTTTGTTGACTTAGATTTCAATTTATCTTTTAATATATTCCAAATTAAAATTGCCCCCACTCCACCTATCATTCCCATGCTTAATTTCACAGTATAGAACAATAACGTTATCCAATTTTCTATGAAAGAGGGAAACATAAAAATATAATTTAATAAAACTATAAAAATAAAAATCATTCCAGTTACTACTTTGTAATTCCATCGTGAGAAGATAAGGCTAATTAACATACCCAAAAACGTGGGTAATAACTCAACAAAAAATAAACCTAAAAGTAACTGAGCCTTGAAGTTCGTTACATTACTCAATAAATAGTTCCCCCAATCTTCCAAAGCAAATGCAATATTGAAAAATACTACGAATGCGATAATAAATCTTATAATATCAAGAAAGGATAATTGCTTTTTCATAGCTTCTCCTCCAACAAAAAAAGCAACCCCTTTTATAGAGTTGCCTTAAAATTATACTATTTTAACCTCATTTGCCACTCCTCTGTGGTATGTAATATCTTAACTCTGTTTAACAGTTTTTACAAGTTCTAAAATATGCTTACTTTTTGGGTGGCATTGTGCGGTCTTTCTGCTGGTGAAATACAACATGGAATGTCTCCATAGGTTCTTGCTGCTCCTGATTCGGGGTTTCCGAAGATGAGGAGTCGGGTCCGCCTATGATATGCGTTGGTATACCCTCTTTCTTGCAGAACTTGAGCCAATCCTCTGCGAACTCTTTCCAGGTCATATAACCCTCTTGCGATTCTTTTTGCTTTTGGGAATTCTTTTTGGTTTTGCCCACCTTCGCCTCCTTATTCAACTTAGATAACTATTATATCTTTCGCTTTTCACTGCTGACCTTTTTCTGCTTCTGTTGCGGCTTTTCTTCGAAGGAAATCCATTTTGAAATTCTCCACTGCTTCCTCAACGGACTGTCTTCGGGGAGAATTCTCATTGTTATACAAGCCATAGTCACCTCCTTTCCTAAAAACAAAAAAACCCGAGCTAAGGCACGGGTCTATAAATAAAAAATCGGCACTTTAGCTTATTTGTATAGCGGGAGCAAGTAACCTTCTTAAATGACCGCTTTTACATTTATTTTAGCATGAAATTTATTTTTGTCAATACCTAATACTCAAAAGGAAAAAAGAGACCCCAGCAAAATCTCGTTTCCTTTTTCCCAGAGTATTTCTATCGGAAAATATGGTTCCCCTACTGGATGTGTCCGCAAAAAATACCTTGTCTTAACCAATTCTTTTATATATTCTACTTTACCTGCCTTACAATTCTCTATCTCATCTTGCCCGATAGGAATCCATAGCTGCCAATATTCATCTTCAAACCATGGCGTAAGCTGTTCTCTAAAATAATCCACAAAAAACTGTCCGCAATCCCTGCACCTGATTATTGAGAGGCTCTCTTTCCGATGTTCAAGAATTTCTTCAACCGTTTCTGTTTTCTCTCTGATATCTTCTATGCATAGCTGATTCTTCTTTGCTGATTCTATCAGACTGCAATCCAAGGGCCGCCGGGGTTTCTCCACCATCTTAATCCTTTATTTTTTTCTTCCGATAGCATTTTTCTGCTTTCTTCCACTTCGTTACCGCCATAATCCCCATATAAATCAAGCCAACTCGAAGCTAACGGGATGACATCTTTTAACCTATCACCGTATTTTTTCTTTAATATTTCGACTACCTCTGCAAATCTCCAAGTACCTTCAAAAACCCTGGGCTCTTTCCAAATTACCCTATCGTCATGCGTAATCAAGGTGTGTCCTGGCCAATTATCTGGCCATCCAAGCCCATCGCTTTCCCAAAATAGGATAATCGGATCTTCATCAATATCAGGCAACTGGTCAGGGCTTTTAAGACGTTCTTCCTCAAATATATCTCGAAAAACGTCCATTGCACCAGCCGTGACTCTATCGAACTCGTTATCGGAATTTCGCATCTCTGAAAGCAAAGGATATTCCACTAAACCGACTTTCTCATGGCAGAGAGGACAACCGATTTCAAACAAATATTGAAAATGCTCTATCATTACACAATCTTTTCCTAGTCCATTCCAACCACAATGGGAACATGTATAGGTTTCTTTTTCGTATGAGCAATAGTTAGACATTTTATCCACCCCCTTTTATTTTCTTACCCTCTTTCATCTCAATCACTCCTTCCAATATAAATATAACATCAGGATATCTATTTGACAAATTTATAGTTTTAATATATACTATAAGTGGAGGTTATAGATGGAACTGCAGCAGTTAAAAGGTTTTCTGTCGGTAGCTAAATACGGGGGGTTTTCCCAGGCAGCGGAAAAAACATTCCGCACGCAGCCTGCAGTAAGCCTCCAGATTCAATCCTTGGAAAAAGAATTAGGGATAAAGCTCTTTGACCGGCTGGGACCGAAGAAAATAATCCTTACCGGTGAAGGCAAGATTCTTTTTGAACTTGCCTCTCCCCTTCTTGAAGATATATGTTCTCTTTCAAAAAGATTCAGCGAGGCCCGTGGCAACATTCAAAAGGGTTCGGTGAAAGTTGCGACCCATGCATCCGTGATGGTTTATCTGTTACCTGAAGTCATAAAGAAGTTCAAACACATGTTCCCGGAATGCGAACTATCAATCGTCAGCAGGGGCAGGAAAGATATTATTACAATGCTTAATAACGGAGAGATAGACTTAGGAATCACTTCCCTGCAAGCTATCCCCCAGAATATAGATTATAAAGTAGTTGCCGGTTTTGACCGTATCCTGATAACCCCTAAAGGCCATCCTCTTTCAAAGAAATCTCCTCTGAACCTAGAAGATATTGTTTGCTATCCGTTGATACTCCCTCCTCTGGAAACCAATACCAGAAGAATAATCGATGAGAAATTACAGGAAAAGGGATTGAAATATAACTTGGCGATGGAAATCACAGGGAGAGAAGCTGTGAAGGCTTTTGTGGAGATGGGTCTTGGAATCTCAATAATCAATGAATACTATCTGACCAAAGAAGACAAAAAGAAGTTGTTTATAAAAAATATGAGCGGCTACTTTGGAAAAAGCGAACGTGGCATACTTACCAGAAAAGGCAGATTCCTGTCCTTCCCAGTCAAGCAATTCATTAACCTCACCGTGAAACAATTCAAGTAAAAACAAATCTTCTATCTTCAGGTAATTCTCAAAATTGTGAGCAATTTAGCGAGTGGGTTTATTGCTATATTAAGGGTGGGCTGGGGGGTGACATGGTGTCCAAATAGTGTCCATCAAGCTCACAAATTAACACTAATCCACACCAATAACCACAAACAAAAAAATCTCCGTAAGTGTTTTACAGAGATTATACTTATAATAATATCAATAAGTTATGAAAAAGTCTCCGAACCGTTTATGAGTCAGCTGCTCTAACCAACTGAGCTATGGGCCCTAAAACTAACCAATTTTGCTATTTCGTAAAAAATTATTATACCTGTTTTTTGATAAGCTGTAAAGAGAGATTTTCTAAGCGCAAAGGCGGGGAATTTTATCCTTTATTCCTTGATTTCTACGGACTTACGGCTTGAATGCAAGCCTCTTATTATAGAAATCTTGTCTTTTTTAATTCCGAAATATCTGGAAAGAAGCTCCACTAAGGCCTTATTGGCCCTTCCTTCAATAGCAGGCGCGTTCACATAGGCTTTTAGATAATCATTTTCCTTCTTTATGAGATTTTTCTTAGCGCCAGCAACAACTTTAATATTGACTATCATCCAAGGGAAGATTTAAGTAATAAAAAGGTTTTTACTTGAGAAATTGGGGTCGCTGGTAAGATTTACACCGAGTTTTCTTAATCCGGCTTCATCCCCCGGCGTAGGAATATGAGTTATGTGAACCTCACAGTTAGAAAGCTCCTTTAGTTTCTCCATTGCCAACTGCGATGTTGGATTGTCTCCGGCGCTGATACTTAAGGCAATCAAGGCTTCCTCAAGATCCAAATTCAGATTCTTATTATCGGAAATGGTCCTCTTAAGGCTCCTTATAGATTCTATGGTATTGGGAGCAAGAAGATGAATCTTGTCCGGTATACCGGCTAATTTCTTAATGGCATTTATTATCAAACTGGATGACGCATGCATAAGCGTAGAGTTTTTGCCTGTGACTATCGTGCCATCTTTTAATTCAATGGCGGCGCCGCAATATATGCCCTCGTGGCCCTTGCCTTTATTCTCTGCGTCAACCGCAGCGTGTCGCGCCGCGACAACCACGTTTCTGTCTTCTGGTTTTAACCCAAGATCCTTCATTAAAACTTCTACTCTTTCTACCGTTTCTTTATCGGCAAAACCAATGGCATATTCGCAGCTATATCTAAAATATCTCCTGATTATCTCCTGTTTTGCCGCCTCCTGCACAACTTTATCATCGACGATCCCAAATCCTGCCCTATTTACCCCCATATCCGTCGGAGATTGATATATAGATTCCAAGCCGGTTATTTTCTCTAGGATCCTTTTTAACACCGGAAATACCTCTACATCGCGATTGTAATTAATGGCTGTTTCTTTATGGGCATCAAAATGAAATGGATCGATGAGATTAAAATCCTTGATATCAGAGGTAGCTGCCTCATAGGCAACATTAACCGGGTGTTTAAGCGGTATATTCCAAATAGGAAAAGTCTCAAACTTCGCATACCCGGATTTTATCCCTCTTTTATAATCGTGATAAAGCTGCGAAAGGCAGGTCGCTAGCTTTCCGCTTCCCGGACCCGGGGCGGTAACTACCACAAGCGGCTTTTTGGTTTCAATATAAGCATTTGCTCCGTATCCTGAGTCGCTTACTATTGTATCGATATCGGTGGGATAGCCTTTTGTAAATCTATGCGTACAAACCTTAATGTTTCTTCTTTCTAATTTGTTCTTGAATATCTTTGCCGCGGGCTGATCCGCAAAGCGCGTGATCACGACCGCCCTTATATCAATATCCCAACTTTTCAAATCGTCTATAAGCTTTAAGGCATCTACATCATAGGTAATGCCAAAATCTGCCCTTACCTTTCTTCTTTCAATATCGCCTGCATAAATACAAAGAATAATATCTGCGTTGTCTTTCAGATGCTTTAGCAATCTCATTTTTACATTGGGGTCAAATCCCGGCAGGACTCTTGCAGCATGATAATCAAAAATAATCTTACCGCCAAACTCCAAATAAAGTTTGTTATCAAAACGCTGGACACGCTCAAGGATAGCTGCGCTTTGTTCTTTAAGATACTTCTCATTGTCAAACCCGATTTTATCAAACATTTTACCTCACTATCCTACAAAAAGTGAAAAAGGCGCCAGCAGTTTTAGCCGACGCCTTTATCTTTTTCTTTCAAAAACCATTACTCACATCATCAAAAATTTAAGTTTATTAATTTCGTGGCTGTATGTTGAGATATTACCACAAATAAGAACATTGTCAAGCAAGAAGACTATTTGATTTCAAGCATTTTATCGATCGCCTTCTTGGCTTTCTTTCTGATATCATCGGGGACCCTGACTTCTTCTTTTAGTTCCTCAAGCGACCAAAGGACTTTCTTTAAATCAATACGTTTCATATTAGGGCACACTGCAAGTTCAGAAGCGGGATAAAATTTCTTATTCGGGTTATCCTTATGGAGCTTATGGATGATACCTACATCTGTTCCAATAATAAATTCCTTAGCATCCGATTCTTTTGCATATTTACACATCCTGCTTGTTGATAAGGCAACATCGGCAAGCTCAATAACTGCGTGGATACACTCCGGATGCGCTATTACTTTAGCATGAGGATGAAGCCTTACCTGCCTTACGATATCTTCGGGCAAAATCTTAACGTGAGTCGGGCAGTACCCATCCCAAGAAATAAGCCTTCTGCCTGTTTTCCTGGAAACAAAATCTGCTAAATATTTATCGGGAACAAATATGATCTCTTCGGCGTCTTTGAGATAATTTACTACCTCGACCGCATTGGTAGAAGTGCAACAAATATCTAGCTCGGCTTTTACGTCCGCAGAAGTATTGACATAGCCGACAACCATAGCTTTAGGATGACGGCTTTTTAATTCCCTTAGATCTTCCGCGGTGATCATGTTCGCCATAGGACAGCCCGCTTTTAAATCAGGCATAAGAATCAATTTGTTTGGGCAGAGAATCGAAGCGGTCTCAGCCATAAAATGCACTCCGCAAAAAACAACTACCTTGGCCTCGGTAGATGCGGCAATCCTGCTTAACTCCAAAGAATCTCCGCCGTAATCAGCTATATCTTGAATTTCTCCCGGCTGATAATTGTGCGCTAAAATTATCGCCTTTCTCCGTTTTTTAAGTTGATTTATCTTCTCGATTATCTGTTTCATCTTCTTACTTTTTTATATCCTTAATATAATCTCTGGCGGCTATGGCTGCGATTGTGCCATCGGAACAAGCAGAATCTATCTGCCTTATTTTCTTGGAACGAATATCTCCTGTAGCAAATATACCAGCAACGGAAGTGCGCATATCTTCATTAGTAACTATATACTTAAACTTATCTAACTCTACGATACCTTCCAGAAACTTAGAATTTGGAATAAATCCCGCATAGATAAAAACACCCGAAATCGGGATATTCTTTTCTTCTTCGGTTTTTCGGTCTTTGACAGTAACGGAATCGACTATATTCTTTCCATTAATAGCAATAAGCGCGTGATTAAGCAGGAATTTTGTCTTGGGGCTAGCCTTTAATCTTTCCTGCAATATCTTCTCAGCAGTCATGTAAGGTAAAAATTCTATAAATGTAAT
>VGKN01000008.1 GCA_016867055.1 Candidatus Omnitrophota bacterium | reverse complement strand
AAAGGTTTGATACAGATGTAAGGGAAGAATTAACCCGCCAAAGGGATAATTTCTTAAAAGAGATTATAAAAGAGATATATGCCATAGTGGAAGAATATGGTCAGAAAGAAAAATATACTATGATAATTAGAAGCGAGGGTATGATTATATATGGAGATAAAGGCATTGATTTGACAGGTCAGATAACCAAAATTTTAAATGAAAGATATAAGAAGAAATAACAGGATATGTTTAAAAAGACTGTTGGGGATATAGCAAAACTTATAGATGGTGAGGTAGTGGGTGACAGATCTGTTGTAATAACAGATGTGTGTGGTATAAAAGAGGCAAAAGAGGGGGATATAACATTTATAGCAAACCCAAGATACCTACCTTTAATAGAGATGACAAAAGCCTCATGTATTATTACTCCCTATGAGGTTTGTAGTGCACCAAAGCCTATCATTAGGACTGAAAACCCTTCCTTAGCCTTTGCAAGAGTGATATCCTTGCTTTCTCCTGATATTGTAAGATATCCAAAAGGCATACATAAAACTGCTGTAATAGGTGAAAATGTAAAATTGGGCAGAGGCGTTGCAATAGGGCCTTACTGTGTTATAGAAGATAATGTTTCAATAGGGGATAAAACTGTTTTATACGCAGGGGTATATGTAGGACATAATACAAAGATAGGTCAAGATTGTCTAATATATCCCCATGTATCTATAAGAGAGAATATAACTATTGGCTCAAGGGTTATCATACACTCTGGTACAGTTATAGGGAGCGATGGTTTTGGTTTTGTAGCGGTGGAGGGTATTCATCATAAGATACCTCAGGTAGGGGTGGTGGTAATAGAGGATGATGTTGAAATAGGTGCAAACGTGACTATTGATAGAGCTAGATTTGGAAAAACTCAGATAGGAAAAAGCACAAAAATAGACAACCTTGTTCAGATAGCCCATAATGTTATAATTGGAGAAAATTCCATAATAGTTGCTCAGGCAGGTATATCCGGCTCAACTACAATAGGAAAAAATGTAACCCTAGCTGGACAATCTGGCGTAGCAGGGCATATAAATATAGGCGATTATGCAGTAGTAGCAGGACAGGCGGGAGTAACAAAATCTATTCCACCAAATACCTGTGTATCGGGCTATCCTGCAAAGCCCCATAATCAGGCCAAAAGGATAAATGCCCTTATCCAGCGCCTGCCTTTAATTGTAAAACGGATAGAGAGACTTGAAAAGGAACTTAAGGGGTTGGAGGAAAGATTAAGTGGAGCCTCAGCATACAATACAAAGAGAGATTAAGCTTGAAGGGATAGGTATCCATACAGGTAAACCAGTCAGAGTAATCTTAAAACCTGCTCCTGTAAATTCAGGCATAAGGTTTATAAGGATAGACCTGCCAGACAGACCTTCAATAAACTGCGATATTTCAAATGTTATTGATGTATCAAGAAGACCCAGACGAACATCTATAGGTAACGGAAATATTGAGATACACACTATAGAGCATCTACTTGCAGCGTTAATAGGCTTAGGCATAGATAACATTATAGTTGAGTTAGACGCAGAGGAACTTCCAGGTTTAGATGGAAGTGCAATTGGTTTTGTTGAGGCATTAAAGACAGGCGGTAGAAAAGAACAGGAAGGCACAAAAAGGATATTTGCAGTCCGCGAGCCCCTATGGGCAGAAGAACAAGGCGCCCTACTTGCTATATTTCCGTCAGATGAACTTAAGATTTCTTACACCCTAAGCTATGAGCACCCATTTTTAAAGACCCAGTTTATGAATTATGTATTAAATACAGACTCGTTTGAAAAAGAGATAGCTCCTTCAAGGACATTTTGCATGGAATCCGAGGCAGAGGAATTAAGAAACAAGGGACTTGGAAAGGGCGCAGATTACAATAACACTGTTGTTGTTGGAAAAAATGGTATTATTAACAATGACCTTAGATTTGAAAATGAATTCGTAAGGCATAAGATACTTGATCTTATTGGGGATTTGAATCTTTTGAGTTTTTTTGTAAAAGGTCATATTATAGGTTTTAGAAGCGGCCATTCTATAAACCTAAAACTTATCCATAAGATAAAAAGTCTAAGGGAGCATCAGACAGAGGGGGGTATTCCGGCAGTGCATGTGGAGCCTAATTTGGGCGAATTAGATGCAAATGCTATACAAAGAATACTTCCCCACAGATATCCATTCCTTTTTGTGGACAAGATTATAGAACTTGTGGAAGATAAAAGGGCTGTTGGGATAAAGAATGTCACAATAAACGACTACTTCTTCAAAGGGCATTTTCCTGGAAGGCCTATTATGCCCGGTGTGCTTATTGTTGAGGCACTAGCACAGGTTGCGGGCGTGCTTATGTTGAATAAACGAGAAAACCTTGGCAAGTATGCCTATTTTATGAGTATAGATAATGTAAAGTTTAGAAAGACAGTTGTTCCGGGAGATGAGTTGAGACTTGAGGCAGAGATAGCACGTCTTAAATCAAGGATGGGCCAGGTTAAAACAAGAGCGCTTGTAGAAGGCAAGGTGGTTGCAGAAGCAGATTTGGTGTTTACTCTGGTTGAACCATAAACGCGTGTTATGAAGATTGAAAATACAACAATAATTCATCCCAAGGCAAAAGTGGCTGACTCAGTTGAAGTTGGCCATTATACTATTATAGATGAAGATGTAGTTATAGGCGAGGGGGTAAGAATAGGTCATCATTGTTATCTAACAGGAAATACTACGATTGGCAAAAACTGCAAGATATTTTCCAATTCAATTATCGGCGAGATGCCGCAAGACCTAAAATTTAAAGATGAAAAAACCTTCTTAAAAATAGGCGATAACAATATAATAAGAGAATTTGTAACAATCCACTTAGGCACAGAAGAGGGAGGCAAAACCACAGTCATTGGAAACAATAATCTTATTATGGCTTATTCCCATATAGCCCATGACTGTAAAATAGGAGATAATGTAATAATTGCAAATGCTGCTATGTTTGCCGGACATGTCCATATAGAGGACAATGCTACGATTGGTGGGATGGTTGCCATACATCAATTTGTTAGGGTAGGAAGGTATGCGATAATAGGAGGAAACTCCCGTGTTATGCAGGATATTCCACCCTTTTCCTTAGCAGCCGGGCAACCTGCAGATGTTGTAGGTTTAAACAGTATTGGGTTAAGAAGGGCAAACGTATCGCCTGAGATTAGAAATACACTTAAGAAGGCAATTAAGATTCTATTTAAGTCAGGACTTTCTACAAATCACGCCATAGAAGAGATAGAGAAAAACCTTCCAAGGCTTGACGAGATTATCTACCTCGTAAATTTTGTAAAGACATCAGAGCGCGGCGTTGCAAGGTAGTTTATCTATGAATAAAATAGGTTTAATCGCAGGAAATGGTAAATTTCCAATTTTATTTGCTCAGGCAGCAAAGAATAAGAGATATAAGGTAATATGCATTGCAATAACGGAAGAGACTGATAAGTCAATAGCCGAGTTTGTTGATAAGATATTTTGGATAGGGCTGGGGGAGTTTTCAAGATTATTTAGCGTATTCAAACAAGAGGGAATAAAAAAGGCTATAATGGCGGGCCAGATTAAAAAGGTCCATATATTTGACAAAGAGTTAAGATTGGATAAGGAGGCTAAAAATTTGCTTAATTCTGTCAGAGATAAACGCGATACCAGTTTACTTTCCACGGTTATTAATAGACTGAAGATGCAGGGGATTGAGGTTATCAACTCTGCAACATTTCTGGATGAATTTTTACCTCAACCAGGTCTGCTTACAAAAAGGCATCCAACAGAGGATGAGAAACGAGATATAGAATTTGGATTTCCAATTGCAAAGGAGATAGCCGGTCTTGATATAGGCCAGACCATTGTAATAAAGGATAAGGTCGTTGTGTCAGTTGAGGCAGTAGAGGGAACTGATGAGGCTATAAGGCGGGCAGCTGTCTTGGCTGGCCCTGGTTTGGTTGTTATAAAGGTTGCAAGGCCTTCTCAGGATATGAGATTTGATATCCCTGTAATTGGGTTAACTACTATTAGAACCCTTGTTGAAGTAGGTTCAAGGGTTATAGCAGTTGAAGCGAGAAAGACGCTTCTTATTGATAGAGAGAATCTAATTGAATTTGCTAATACGAATGATATTTCGCTTATAGCTATTTAAAACTTTTAATAAGTTTTAAGAAATACTTGAAAATTTTAACTATCTATGATATAATTAGTTGTAAATGACAAGGAGAATATTATGCTTTCACGAAAGATAAAATTATTTTTTATGGAACACTGGGTTAAATTTGTTATTACCTTTGCAATAATTCTGCTTATAGCACTTGCGATATGGGGGTTAATGAGCCTTGAATCCTTCTATGCCAAGCTGACAATTGCAACCCTTCCCCTTCAACTCTTGATGGTTGCATTGAATGCCTTTATATTCGTATATTTCTATATGACCATTTTCCGTGGTGGCATTGGCCAGATGAAGAAGGAGTTGATAAAATCAGAGGATGTAAATATTCATTTTTCTGATGTGATTGGAATGGAAGAGGCTAAACGCGAGGCGATGGAGGTTGTTCAGCTTCTTAAAGATAGAAAGATGGTGCAGAAGATAGGCGGAAAGGTCATAAGAGGGATACTTATGGTAGGACCGCCTGGATGCGGGAAAACCTATTTGGCAAAGGCAATTGCCACTGAGGCAGGTATTCCGTTTATCTCAGCTTCCGGAAGCGAGTTCGTGGAGGTATTCGTAGGGGTTGGCCCTGCAAGGGTCAGGCAGTTATTTAAAAAAGCGCGCAGGCTTGCCTATGGGTATGGGGCGTGTATTTTGTTTATTGATGAACTTGATGCAGTTGGTCGCTCAAGGTCTGTAGACCTTGGATTTGGCGCAAGGACAGAGCAGAATAACACTGTAAACCAACTTCTCATTGAAATGGATGGTTTAAATGCACGTCAGGAAGATGTGGTTATAATCGGTGCCACAAATGCCCAAGAGAGAGTGCTTGACCAAGCCCTTTTAAGGCCGGGAAGATTTGACAGAAAGATTTATGTGGACAGGCCAAACTTTGAAGAGAGAGAAAAAATCTTCCAGTATTATTTTAAAAAAATAAAATATGACTCTAGTATTGATTTTAAAAAACTCGCTATGCGGACTGTATGGAAGTCTCCAGCAGACATTGAAAATATAGTTAAGGAATCCGCCCTTATAGCAGCAAGAAATAAAAGGGATAAGATTATATTTAGAGATATCTCCGAGGCTATTGAAAGGGTGGACCTTGGTTTAAAGCATCGTAAAAAAATGACGCCAGACGAGAGAAGACGCGTAGCGTATCATGAGGCAGGCCACTTAATAGTTACCTACTTTTTGCATCCCACAGATGATGTATTCAAGGCATCAATTATATCAAGAAGGGATGCCCTCGGCGTTGTATACCATCAGCCCAGCGAAGAATTATTTCTTCACAACAGAGGAAGGATTTTGGGAAATATAAAGATTGCACTTGCAGGATATGTTGCAGAAAAGATGAAATGCGGCAGTACCTCTGATGGAGTCTCAGGAGATTTTCAGCAGGCAATGGTGGAAGCGAATTTTATGGTTTGGAGTTTAGGAATGGGTTCAAATGGTTTTATAGGTGATTATGAGATGCTTCTTAGCGCGGGTCTTATTGAAGGTAGAGGTGATAAACTTTCCGATAAGATTAAGGAAAAGTTGAATGAGGAAACCCACGTTATATTACAACAGTGCCTTAAGGATGTAGAGGCGCTCATTAAAAAAGAGGAGGTAATATTAGATAGGTTTGCTAATGAACTCCTCATCAAAGAAGAGCTTGAATACGATGAAATAGAGGCTATATTTGCTGAGTATGGAAAAGCCCGTAAAGACAAGATAAATATCCAACCCGAATCTAAATAGTTATCCCGCCTTATTATGAGATTGTATAAAACTCCAAGGTTCAAATTAGGTGTTTTCTTTTTGATATCCTTGGCGGCAATGGTTTTCTCTTTAAGTTGTAGTTCAATAGGCAAGATTTATCCAAAGGAAAAACTTGCCCAGGAACTTGAGCGTATATGCCGCGAAGAATACAACCTGAATGTAAAGGCAAGGCTTCTTGGAGGAACCCTTGCTGGTTGTCTTACATTGGATTATATCTATCCCGAGAAGATTAATTACAAGGTAGGTTTTGATTTAAAAAATCAGCTTACCATACTTATGTATAAATATAAGAAATTGGAAAGCAAGGTAGAAAGGAGTTTAAACAATTTCTTGGTCGCAGTTACGAGGGTAGCCTTATCAACAGATGCGAAGATAGATTTTTTTGAGGCGGTAATATTAGATAGGCAAAACGGTATAGAGAGAATATATATAGGTTATATAACCGATACAAAAAGGTTGAAATACGAAGATATATCTTTAACCGAAGGCGGTAAAAGAATAATCTATGATACAAGGCTTAATCCTAAGATAGTGGGAGAGTCTATAGTAAGAGGTTTTTTCTCTGATATGGAAAAGAAGACATCCGATAAGATTATTAGTGAATATTTTTTAAATACCAAAAGAGAGGACTTATCAGATGAAACATTCCTTGATTTTATTAGAGAAAACGATTACAAGAAAGACAGGATATTTAGATTAGATAAATTGGATGCAGTTCGGCTATCAAAAGATAGGAGTATTATAAAATGCAATGTCTGGCAGAGTTTTACTCCAAAAGAGGGTTTTGAGAACTTTGTATTTAAATTTCCGAGATTTTTTAGAAACGAATATTTATTTTTGATAAATACGGCAAACCTTATACCTATAATTGAAAAGGTTGTTATTCTGTTTGAAAATACGCCGGAGGGAGGTTTTAGTAAAATGCTCTTAGGTGAGGATATATCTAAACTTCTAAGCGAAACCAAAGAGGAATTTTTCTTTGACGAGATAGAATTTCCTGATTTTCTGGCAGGCCAGATAGCGCAAAGGATTATATATGAATTTAATCTGCATCCCTATATGATAAAAGACTTCTATGCGGGCTATTCAAAGGGAGAATTTTTAAAAGGGGAGGGTTCTTTAAAGGGCGCATTTCGATTCACAGTGGATATATCAGAGAAGAAATTTTTAGACATCGCCAGCCTCTTTGAGATGACACTTAAAAAATCAAGGCAAGATAAAACACCCTCTGACCCATTTACAATGGCATTAGAAGGTTTTTTGGAGAAGCTATCTGAATCAGGCAAGAAGCATTTCTATATGAGAAAGGATATAAATTCACTTATTTTCAAAATTATAGCAGATATTTTATATAGTTACGATTTTAAGGAATTTAACAGAATTGAACTTGTAAATCTTGCATATACAGAGAAGGTTTTTGTAGAACAAAAAGAACTGATGGATTATAGGAAGAAGATTAAATTGAGATAAAATAAATGACAAAACACAAGTTTCAACTCAGGATTTTGTGCTTTGAATTTTGATTTATCATTTTCCTTCTTGAGTTTTATTAAGGTAGTCCAAGATAATCTTAGCTGCATTTTCACTTGCACCGGCGGGATATAAAGATTCTTTTACAAAATTTAATTCTTCTTCTATCCGTAAAACCTTTTGGGGATTTTGAAGGATTCCAATAGCTTCCCTTGCAATCAATGAGGGTCTTGCCTTAAACTGAATAAACTCTGGCACAATCCTTTTATTGGCTATCACATTTACTAAGGCGATATTTGAAATTTTAACAAGATTTTTTAAGATAAGCCAACTAAAAAATCCTACCTTATAAATCACAATCATAGGTTTTCCTATTATAGCAGTCTCCAAGGTTGCAGTACCTGAGCAGACAAGAGCAATATCCGAAATATTCAATAAATTATAATTATTATTTTCATAAGTCCTTATCTCTAAATCACCAAAGAATTTTCTGACGATTTTATTAATAAGATTATTAGATATTATATTAGCTTTTATCAATATAAACTGTGACTTAGGAAGAGCCTTATTTATAAGACAGCAGGCTTTTAACATTATGGGCAGAATACGCTTTATCTCATTCTGCCTTGAGCCAGGCAAAAGGCTTATTATAAGGGAATCATCGTTTAGATTTAATTCTTTTTTAAATTCCATCTTATCCCCGGCGGGTTTTGCAATATCAAGAAGAGGATGACCTACGAAGTTACAGTCTATCCCATAAGGGTCGTAGAGTTCCTTCTCAAATTTAAAAATTACAAGCATCTTATTTACCAGCTGCTTTATCGTATTTATTCTATTCTTTCCCCATGCCCAAACCTGCGGGCTTATGTAGTATATAATAGGAATCCCCCTTTTTTTAAGCGCTTTAGCAAATCGCAGGTTAAAGCCTGGATAGTCAATTAATATAGCAAGAGAGGGTTTTTCTCTGTCTATAAGGTTTGTCATATAGTTATAGATATTCATAAAATATCCTATGTGCTTAAAAACCTCCGCTATCCCTATGAAGGCTTTGCTTACTATATCAAATTTGATGTCTACTCCGGAGGCCTTCATAAGCGGACCGCCCAACCCAAAAAAACCTATATCAGAATCCAGAGTTTTAACAGCCTTTACTAAATTTGAGCCATGTAAATCAGAAGAGGCTTCACCAGCGATTATCAATATCTTCCTTTGCATTTTATTTTATCAAGTATTTGTATAGCGATATCCAAGGCATCTCTAGCTTCTTTGCCTGATACCAGAGGACGCTTCCTATTTTTTACACAGTCTATAAAAGAACTTAGCTGTGCCCTAAGGGGTTCCTCCTTTTTTATATTGATGGATTTTGTTATTATTCTTTGTTTATCTTTCTTATATAAAAGTGCACTTTGATTGGCGTAATCTAAGGAGATATATGTGTCCTTTTCAAATATTCTTATCTTTCTTATAGCCTCAGGCGTTACTCTGCTTGCAGTGAGATTACAAACACAGCCATTTTTAAAGGTTATTCTTGCGTTTGCAATATCCTCAAAATTTGAGAGAACTCTTACGCCCACTGCCTCTATACCTTGGGGTTTAGAATTTACAAGAGCAAGCGCTATATCTATGTCGTGTATCATAAGGTCTAATACAACCCCAACATCCTTTATGCGATTAACAAAGGGGCCAAGCCTATGGCATTCTATAAAACGCGGATTTTTGATAAAATATTTTATTACCCTTACAGCAGCATTGAAACGCTCCACATGACCCACCTGAAGAATTAATTTTTTTCTTTGAGCAAGCTCAAGCAGTTCGTCTGCCTGGGATAGATCTGTGGTTATGGGTTTTTCTACAAGTATATTTATGTTATTGAGCAAAAACTCCCTTGCGGTCTTGAAATGTAAACTTGTCGGGACAGCTATGCTAACCGCATCCACTAGCCCAAAGAGTTCTCTATAGTTCTTAAAACTATTGCATTTAAGTGGTCCCGAGAGATTTCTAAGACGTTTTGGGTCTATATCGCATATACCAATAAGCTCAACATCCTTTAATTCGGAGTATAGCCTAGCATGTATGGAGCCTAAGGCACCAACCCCTATTACTCCAACTCTAACCCTTTTAGCTATCTCATTCATCTGTTCAGATTATAGCATCTTTTAAAAGTTCTGGCAAATATTACCCTCATAAATCGCTTGACTAACTATATTTATTATGGCAAAGTATTCAACTATGCCAACAGAAAACTTAAATAAAACAGGTCTTGTTGTATCAGTCTTGTTAGTTCTCTCCCTTGGTTTAAGGCTTGGAATTGGCTTATGCAGCCAGCCATCCGCAAGCCAACAACAAAGGACACAGGAGCTTCTTGAGAAAGAAAAACTTCTTAGAGAAAGGTTGGATAAAGAAGAAATATATATAAAGGATATTAAATTGGAAGGAATTACCCTGCTTGATAAAGAACTTCTGGATGAAATAACCCTGCCTTTTAAAAAACACCTGCTTAGCAAAGAGGAGATTAAGCAGTTAATAGAACTTATCAAGCAAGCCTACCAAGATAAAGGTTACACCGGAGAGCCTGCTGAGATTTCCTATGAAATCAAGGATAATTACCTGAAAATAAAGGTGGATGAAATAACCCCCTGATTTTCTAAAAGAACATTTTCTAAAAGAACATTTGACACAATTCTTACTTTATGCTAAATTCTAAAAACTATTTGTAATTTAAAATGGAGGGGAAAATAGTGAAAAAAGGTATTTTGGTGTCAGTTCTGGTTTCTTTTGTAGTATTTCAAAATCTTCCGCTTTTTGCCCAGAAGGTGGGAGAGACAGAGAAGATTGAGAGAGAGATAGAAAAGGAAAAACTCTTACGGGAAAGGATTGAAAAGGTTAAAGAAAAGCCAGAGATAGAAGAAAAACTCCCTACCGCAGCACCTGCTCCCAAAGCCTTAGAGAAAATTGTAATAAAGAAAATTAATGTAACAGGAGTAACTCTTATTTCTCAAAATGAGATTGATTCAATAATCGCTCCCTTTGAGAATAAAGAACTTACGCTTAGGGAACTGCAAGAAGCAGCAGATTTAATTACTGATGCCTACCGCAAGCAAGGCTATGTGACATCCCGTGCCTATTTACCTCCGCAGAAGATTGAAAAGGAGATAGTAGAAATAAGGGTTATAGAAGGAGTTACTGGGGATGTGGAGATAAAGGGCAACCGTTATTTTAAGACATCCCTGCTTAGAAAAAAGATCGCTTTAAGAAAGGACCAACCTTTTAATTATGACATCTTAAGAAAGGGTTTAAGCAGTATAAATGAACAGTCGGATCGTAACGCAAAGGCAATTCTTATGCCGGGCAAGGAACCCGGAACTACTGATGTAGTATTAGAGGTAAAAGATCGTCTGCCCATTCACCTTGGATTTAATTATGATAATTATGGTTCACGCTATATTGATGAAAATCGTTTTAAAACTACTCTTACACATAATAACCTTTTGGGCTGGGATGATAAACTAACGCTTCAATATCAACTGGCAGAGGCCGAGAATTATGTATTAACAAGCTCGCGTTATCTTTTACCGGCTACAGAAGGCTTAGAGATCGGTCTTTTTGCCGCCCGCTCATATCTTCAACTTGGCGAGGTATACGAGGATTTAGAAGCAAGGGGTAAAAGCGAGCTTTATAGTATATATGCTACACAGGTTTTATTCGAAAAGGAAAATATGAACTTGAGCTTAAATACTGCCTTTGATTATAAGGACATCATTAATTTTCAATTAGGAGATGAATCAAGCCGAGATAGGTTGCGCGTGGCACGGGTAGGCCTAGATTTAGATTTAACGGATAAATTCGGGCGCACCTTAATCAGCAATGAATTTAATTACGGCATACCCAAGTTAATGGGCGGCTTAGAAGACGTGGACACGCACGCCTCGCGAAGCGGCGCAGGGGGAAAATTTACAAAGGATAATCTGACTTTAGTCAGACTGCAGAGGATGCCCTTTAACTCTACTCTTTTATGGAAGAACCAGATTCAGTTCACGCCTTATATCTTAACCGCTGCAGAGCAATTCCAGATAGGTGGCATTACAAATGTGCGCGGTTATCCGTCAGCTGAACTGGTAGGAGACAAGGGTTATTCCTCAACCATTGAATGGTCTTTCCCGCCCTATTTTATACCGAGGGGGATAAGGGTTCCCTTCTCAAAGGCAAAATTCTATGACGCATTGAGATTGGTTCCTTTTTATGATTGGGCGAATACCCGCCTAAGAAGGACTCAGGCAGGAGAGGAAAAAAATAGAACCTTAAGAGCAGTAGGCTGCGGTTTGCGATTTAATCTTCCAGAGGATTTTTCACTTAGGGCAGATTTTGCCTGGTCCTTGGACAATGAACCATCGGATAACCAGCGCCATCATGCCTGGACAGAGGTGTCAAAGAGTTTTTAAGATTTTTTATCCGTAGTCTCCTCACTGTTAACCATATCATAACCGTATCATTTGTTGAATATCTTTGTTTATAAAAAATTATGCAACTTATTGTGTCTGTTACAAGTAAAATGATTTTTTTTGAACAAATTTTTCAATATCTATTCTTCTTTTTCAAACGGTTCTTATCGTTTGCATCAAAATTTTTTTAGAAGACCTTGATTTTTTAGAAAAATATGTTATATTTCAAATTAATTTAAAAAAATAACTGTTATCTTAATTGATGAGTAGTAAGTATAAAGAAGTAACATTCCTCTTAGCTGTAATTGTAGTTAATTTAATCTTTTCCTTAACTGCCTACGGCCTTCCAGAGGGCGAAAACATTGTAGTAGGTTCTGCCACCATTGACCGCTCAAACCCCGATACGCTAAATATCAATACCCCCTCAGATAAACTAATTGTTGATTATAACAGCTTCTCTATTGCCAGACAAGAAACAGTTAACTTTAACCAGCCCTCTGCAAATGCAGTTGCCCTAAACCGCGTAGTCGGGCAAGACCCCTCAAGCATAATGGGCACACTAACTGCTAACGGTAATATCTTTCTCATAAATCCCAACGGTGTTATATTCGGAAGAGACTCACGCGTAGATGTAGCAGGGCTAGTTGCCTCTACCCTAAACATATCCAATGAGGACTTCTTAAAGGGCAATTATAACTTCTATAAGGAAACAGGTAAAAACGGCTATATAATTAACCAGGGCAATATAACCATCAAAAACGGCGGCTATGCCTGCCTTCTTTCCCAGGCAGTAGAAAACCAAGGGAAGATTGAGGCAAATTTAGGAACAGTAGTCCTTGCAAGCGGAGAGAAGATGACCCTTGCCCTGGATGACTTAAACGATATCTCAGTAGTCATAGATGAACCAGTAAAAGAGGCTATTTTCGGTCCCGATGGAAAACAAATGGATAGCGCCATAAAGAATACAGGCACAATCTCTGCAAACGGTGGAAAGGTCCTGCTTACCGCCAAGGTCTTAAACAATGTATTTAACTATGCCATAAATAACTCGGGGATAATAGAGGCAAGGTCATTATCCAACCATAACGGCGTAGTTGAGCTAACTGCAGAAGGCGCACCAATAATAAATACAGGGACAATAGAAGCATCAGAACTCAAGGTCAACACCAAGGATTCGGATTTTATTAATGAGGGACGGATAGAGGCAGAGAAGATTGAGGTGAAGATTAAGGATGCAGATTTTATAAATAGAGGAGAGGTTATTGCCGATACCTACGAGGATTCTACCGACGCAGGCGAGGTTATTATAGAGGCAGATGAAATAGCCCAGCACGGTGTAATTTCAGCCAATGCCTGCGAAGAAGGCTCAGCAGGCACAATTGAAATAATCTCCCGCGACCTTACGGTTTTAGATGAAGAAAGTAGAACTGAAGCCCGCGCCATAGGTATCATAGGTAATGGCGGAAGGATAATTATTAATTCTACAAAGGGAAATACGCTAATAAACAGAAATGCTGTAATTGACGTTTCTGCTGGTAGCATTTCTGGCAATGCTGGATTTATAGAAATTTCTGCCTTTGACCAATTGGGATTTTATGGAGTGTTAAATGGTAGGGCGCCTCCGGGATATCAAGGCGCAACCGTATTATTTGACCCTACCGATTTATATATTAATTCTGATATAACACAAACCGGTAATTATACTGCTAGTGCAGATAATATATATATTAATGCTATTGTAAGCGTTACTAACGGCAATATTGATTTTTCTGCCACAGATACCTTCCAGCAGAATTCCGGCATAATTAAGACAATCAGTTCAGGCAATATTAAAATTTCTGCCTCCAAAATAATCCTCCTTGCCATATCCTCAGCAGGCGATGTTACTATTACTGCCACCCATTCCACCGAAGATTTAACACAGGTAGCGCGTTCATCCATTACATTAACTAATGGTGCAACTATCAGTGGTTATAACATTATCATAACCGCCACCGCTACCCATTCAAATAAATTTGATGATTCTAATGACAGTTTGATTGATCAGGTATTGGATTTTCTGGAAGATTCTCCGGTAAGCCCTGCTGCGGTGAGCATTGCCCAGGCAGATGCCAAGATTACCATTGGCCAGGCAAGCGTTATTAACGCCAGAAATGATTTAACCCTTAAGGCTACTGCTAAGGCGGATGCTAAGGCCAGTGCCACTTTTACAGGAACGGCGGTCTCTTACGCTAAATCCATTTCTTCAGCGCAGATTATTGTGGAAAGCGGCACGGCAGCGGGGACAGTTACCCAGATTAATACGGGAAATGATTTTAATCTGAATGCAATATCAGAAACTAATTTAACATCCTCAGCTAAAACCATTAATCTCGGCCATGGCAGGGGTTCTCCGGTTGATGCGAGCTTGGCATACGGCGAGTCAAACTCTGTGTCTAAAGTGAAAGTTTCTAACGGCGCTGATATTTCTGTGGGAGGAGGCCTTTTAGTTAAGGCAGAGACAAATAAAAAAATGAATGTTTCGGGTTCAGCCAGCTCTTATGAGGATGGTTCTGTAGGTATTGGTCTTGCAATCTCAAAATCCTCCAGTCAAACCGAGGCAATATTAGAAGGAACAGCTAATGTACAAGAAGATATTAGGGTTGAGGCTAAGACGGATATTCCCAAAAATGATACCAAGGCCTCTGCAGGCGTGGGGACAGGCGCGGCTGGCAAATTTCTTATTAAAGCAACAACCGCCCTTACAGATAAAATTAATAAATACATAAGTGTGAAAAACCCAAAACCTGATAGCCGCAGTGGTTCAAAAACCCTGGCTGTTTCCGCAGCATTCGCCTATGCCGACCATACAGAAAATGCTATTGCCAGAATCGGTGACTCAGCCCAGGCTGCCCCGACTGCAACAGTTACCTCCCAAACAGGCAAACTTGATGTTATAGCCACGATTGAAAATATGCCTGAAATTTCTGCTATCAGTACCATTGATTCAGAAAAACTCGCACTAACCCCAAGCGGTAACACGAAGGATAATTCAGTTAGCGCTGCGGTTGTGGTAGGCAATTATAAGAATACCACCGATGCATTTATTGGCAAGAATTCTATAGTCAATGCCAACAAGGCACTCTCAGTCATAGCCAAAACCCAGATTCCCTATGAAATCCAGTGGTTTCAGTTTAGCGGTTTCGCGGATATTCGCGATAAGGCAAACAGCAATTTCGGCATCCAAAATGGCATCTTTACCTCCTGGGCGCAGAGTAATGCCCAGGGCGATAAGACCGCAATAGCCGGTTCGGTTAATGTGATGGATTTAACCAACTCAAGCAATGCCTATATTGATGAGAATGCCCAGGTTAATCAGGATGCGACATATCGCTCTCCCGAGCAGGATGTAATAGTAGCAGCAAAAAGTAGGATTGACACCGTTAATCTCTCCGGCGTCTTTGGTTTTAAATTTTTTGGGGCACAGGCCGGGAAAGCCGGCGTGGGTGGAGCTTACCTGGGAATTGAATATACTAATACAGCAGAGGCGCTAATTAAGAATGGCGCTAAGGTATATGGAGATTCACTAGCGGTTATTGCTGATTCTACGACGCGCAATATTTCCATTTCCGAGTCAGGAGGAAAAGCCGAGGCCTTTGCCTTAGCAGGCACCTTTTCATTATTACAAACAAACAACAGCTCTATAGCGCAGATTGATGACGCAGCAGAGATAACCACAGGTAGCGGGACAGTCACCATCCCCAAGGACATTCGTAAAATTTTTGGAGACGAGAATTTAATTACCAGTCTGGATGATGTTGAGGTTGAAAATATCCTGGTGAGTTTAGACACCAATAATGATGATAAATTAACCACTGCTGATACCCACATTACAGGTTCCGATAGTAATAATTATTTTACTGATTTGAATATATTGATTGTGGGCGAGGATAAATCCCAGCTCTTTAATGTCAGCGGAGGTGTTGTAAAGGCACAGAATGTGGGGATTGGCGCTTCTGTGTCAATTAACGAAATCACGCGGGATACAAAGGCATTAATTGGAAACAAACCAGGTGAGCCCAAAGGAAACGGCTCCTTAAGTTCAAGCGGAG